>NZ_JACJQM010000050.1:0-44737 GCF_014696655.1 Nostoc sp. FACHB-888
ATTAAATTCGTTGAGTATTATTTTCTTAATTATCCTAATTTTTTGCGTTGTCATTAACTGAAATTAATTCATACTTCAAATTGAAGTGCGGAATGTGGGTTTGATGTACTTCAGACGCTCAAGCCTTAGCAGCACGAATTGCACTAATAAAGTTTTGAGCATAATTCTGCGTTGAGAAATCGAGGGCGCGTTGCCTGGCGGCTACTCCGGTACTCTGGGCAAATTCTTGTTCGTCAAGATAGCGGAGAATTGCGATCGCTAATTTCTCTGCATCACCGTAAGGTGTTAATAATCCATTCATGCCATCGGTAATAATCTCTGTCGGCCCGCCAGCATCGCCAGCAATCACAGGTTTACCCAGCGCCATCGCCTCAATAATCACAATTCCAAACGGCTCTTTATCTGATGCATGAACGAATACATCCATCGCTTGCACCCACTCCGGGATATTACGCTGTAGCCCAGCCATAATTACTTGCTCTTTCAAGCCCAAGGCGGCAATTTCCGCTTTTAAGAAGTCCTCATAGTCAGGTTCTAAATCGTGCTTACCGCCAACCACTACACAATGAGCATCAGGATACTTCTGTAAAATTTTAGGCATTGCTTGCACTAATACGTGCATTCCCTTCCATCGTTGCAATCGCCCAACAATTCCAATCAACGGCCCGTGCGAAGGTAAGCCCAGTTTTCGCCGTGCTTCTTCAGGAGTTGGTAAAGCATCAGGTTCAAATCGGTCTAGTGCGACACCAGGATAAACCAAGGGTGTTGGCCTGTGAGGCCAAATCTCTGCCTGTGCTTGCTTGCCATCTTGGGAGAGAGTGATAATCGCACGAGCTGGGATTAAAGTAGCAATTCGCACCAACCAAGTCTTATCACTAGGCACTTCTAGCTGATACCACACAGCTGGTAACCCTGCCAGCATCGCTGCCAAACCTCCAGATATATGTGTAATCCACATCCAATTGACAATTATATCTGCACGTTCGCGGCGTGCGATCGCAGCTATCCGAAAAACTGCGGCAATAAAACGGTGGATTTGGCGTAAACGTCCACTTTTTACAACTCGTGCATCAATACCAAGGGACTTTACTTGTTCGACCATCGGGCCGTCTTCTAAAAATATCACCAGCCAATCAACACCAGCATTACGTCCCTGTTGCACCAAATCCCAGAGCATCATTTCACCGCCACCTCGTTGTTCGGCTAGTGGCATTACAATAATTGCTTTCATAATTGATACCAGTCCTATTTAAGTTGTAAGATTTTGTTGTTTAACTAACCACAAAAAACAATTTGCATCCAGTCAAATATTCTCGGATTAATTCATAATTGATAATTTTTTTGATGTTGATAGTACTTGTGTCCTGCCATAGCCATAGCTAAAAATCCCCAAAGAATCATCCCAGCCACACTTAACATACCGCTACCAATAACTAGCTGTGCAGCAGAACTGATACCAATGGCGCGGGCAGCACTGATAAAACTATCAAAACGACCTTCACCATAGCTGCTAACACTAATAATTAAAAAAATTAATCCACCCATATAAAAGATGGCTCCAAACCAACCGAGGGTGAAAAATATATCTAAAATGCCACTATCAATCACCACTACTTCTATTTGACCAGTTTTTTCGTTGACCTTCCAAATATTTCCTAACCCATTCCCTAAAGCATTAGAAAGGGCTAAACCAAGGTTTTTGTCATAAGTTCCCGATCTATCTTTAAAGCTATTATCTTCTTCAAGATTAGAAAACGTTTCCAAACGTGCTGCTACAACCCCAGCAATTGGCTCGATAGTTGTCAACGGCACAACACAAATTGCCATCACTACAATTATGATGATTAAGCGCATTTGAATCCGGGTTTTGACTGAACCCATGATCATAATTATTCCCAATAGCCAGCCGCCCCAGTTAGTCCGTGCTTGTGTTAAGAGGAAGGACAAATAACCAACAGCTGAAGCAGGAAAAATTAAATTTCCAGAACTGGTAAATAACAACAGCAACCCAGCTTGCATGACTGAACCAAAGGGGCCGACTGAGTGCAATGTACTCCAGACACGCATCCCGAAAGGTACAGGGTTTCCAGAACTCATGAATAGTTTTGATTCTATGAGCCAATATCTGTCCCACTCAGGAGCCACAACAAATTGATATACGCCATAAGCTCCTAAAATCAACACACACCAAAGAAATGTTCGCTGAATGTTCTGGCGATAACTGGGATAATCTCGCCAGTTTATAAATAAGTGAAAAGCGAAGATGACTGGACTGAGCCAATCCAACAGTCCGCGTGCTACAGGGATTGGTGGGTTATAAATTAGACCGATGAGAAAGCCATAGAAGACTCCGACAAAAGCCAAAACAAACGGCAAGCCCCCTTGACGTAGGGCGCGGGGAAAGTGTCGCAAGAATGTTGCAATAGTTACAAATACTACAAAGTATGGTGCTATGAGCATCTGGCGGGTAGCGTCCCAGCCTACTCGATAGTCAACCAAGCGCGTAGCTAAGGGTGTGAGAAACCAGATCCACCAGGTAAAGCTGATGTAGAGAATGGGATGCCGCAAGTATAAAAACACGGCTACTACTAAAGCTATCACCGGGTAAATTAGGCGCAATGCGGCGGTAGCACCAGCAAAATAGCAAACTACAGTCAGTAATATAAAGCCTGCGATCGCCATCCAACCCTGTAGCGATCGCTCTTGGGGAGAATAGTTTTCTTGTGAAAAACTATTGAAAAGTATCTGCTTAGAATTCATTCAATTTTAGAGTTTAGATTTTTACATAAATAAATTCAAAATTAATGAATCGGTTTTGAATTTTGAATTTTGAATTCTTTATATCCCTGCCAACGCCCACGCCAGGATGCCAGCAATTTTTTCCCTGCCAACTGCCCTTGGCTAGGTAAAAATCTCAACCATTGTACGAAACCTAAACTATCGCATGTACCCACAAATACTGCCCAGAATGAAAATACAATCCGGCGGATAAATGGCAAATGCTCTAATAAAACTAAGGTTTCATTATGGACTAAATTAATAAAGGCAACTTCATTAAAGTTATTTCGCTGATCTTCATCAAAACGTTGTGCTGGATAGTGATCTACAGCAACGTTAGGATCATAAATTATCTTCCAACCAGCTCGTTTTAATGTCAGAGTGAATGCCATTTCAAAATGTACTTGCGCTCCTGTACCGCGCATCCGTTCGTCAAAGCGCAATTGTCCGATTGCCTCTTTACGAAAACTCATGTTTACGCCCTTGAGAATATCGACTTCACGGGGTTCTCCCACTCCCAGGTGATGGTTGCCAATCACTCGCCCAAACCACTGCAACTGTCCCACTACGGGGCGGGATTCGTCTTCTAATTTGCTGCCGTGGTGTATCCAATCACGCCCTCCTAGACCGCCGAGACGACTATCTGAGGTAAAGTAAGTGGCGATGCGCTCTAACCAATCTGGGTGGGGTGCAGCATCATCATCCGTAATGGAGACAATATCGCCCTCCACTGCTGCTAGTCCGGCATTCAGGGCTGCTACTACCCCCGGTTGTGTAACTTTCACAGTATGCAGTGGCAAGTTGGGCGCTTTAAATTGCGCCAGAAATTCCCAAGTTTCTGCATCCGTATCGCGGACAACCACTATCACCTGATCAACTGGTTTAGTTTGCTCCTGTAGCGCCAAAAGGCAGCGTGATAGGTCTTGTGGACGGCGATAAGTCGGTATCAGAACGGTGTTCCGCATTCTTGCTTAACTCCTCGAATAGATCCACATAAGTTTTTGCCATAGTAGTCCAGCTATGTCGTTCTGCCACAGAGCGAGCTGCTTTGCCCATTTGCTTTACGAGGGTGGGACTGCTCACCAAGGATATCAGCGCCACAGCCAAAGCATTAATATCATCTGAGTCGGGTAAAACGATGCCACATTCTGGTGTCACCAACTCTCCGCCCCCGGTGGCTGTGGCAGTAATTACTGGCAGTCCTGAAGAAAGTGCTTCTAACAATACGAGGCTGCAAGCTTCGTATCGGGAAGGAAAAACAAATAAATCTACTGCTTGCATAATTTGAGGGATATCACGGCGATATCCGACAAAATGCACGCGATCGCTTAACCCTAACGATGCTGCTAGTTCTGGGAAAGGGCTATTTTGGGTGTGTCCCACTACCACCAGATGTAAATCGGGAACTTTCACCAAGGCGTGCAGTACTGTATCTAAGTTCTTTCTGGGTGTGCGGATATCTCCAGCGAACAGTGCTAGGGTGACATTTCCCGGTAAACCTAACTTTTGGCGATTGCTTTCACCAGGAGCAAACTCTTCTAAATCAACACCGTTGACTATTACGCGAATGCGAGAACGCGATACACCAATATTGACTAATTCCTGCGCTACCTTTTCTGATACAGCTACGACAACCTGCGCTTTTTGAAAAGCCTGTTTTTCCCAACGGGCATTAAAAGCCGTAAACAGCCATTGGTACAAACCATATAAGTCTCGGCGATTGCGGGAAATATGAACAGGCGATCGCAACCATGAACTGTGGACAAAATGTACAGCATTTACATCAGCCGCAGCCAGGTTAATTGCTCCATTGACTTTAACTAAATCAATCTCAGAGCGATGTTGACGCAACCAATCTGCACTTTTTTGGGCAAATATGAAATTCCGCACAAATTCTGTCGGATAGCCTTTGACTGGGATTTGAATCCAATTAACTTGGCTATTGTCTTCTAGCTCTGGTGCGACTTCACTAGCTAATAATGTCAGTTGATGACCACGGCGAATTGCTTCATTGGCAACCTCATAGTTTACCCGTCCCTGACCATCACCTTTTTTGATTTTATGAGTAACAATACAAAGTTTCATGCATTATCTTCCTTAATGATAAAAGCCCACCCATAACCGCAGATAAAGAATTTTAAATAAACTTATTTTCTTGCCTCTGCGTTCACTATTACTTTCTTATTTAGGTATTTTCATTAACTTACTTGCTAAAAGTTGCGGAGTGAAACTAAGAGTAAGTGCCGCTATAGTTCGCACATTAAATTTTTGTTGATTCAGTGCCTGCCAAAAATAAGGACGTGCTGCGGCTATCTGTTCACTTCGTAGCAAACCAATTCCTAAAGTGGTATTAGCTTCTAACCATTTTTGTTGAAAGTAAGTTTTAAATTGCTGTAGGCGAGCGTCTTCTATAAAGACTTGATAACAAAACATTTCGCTTTTAGCTTTGCGAATTTTTGCCTGTACATCTCGACTACCACTGAGCATAGTATCAGTTTGCTCATGGGCACGATATCGCGTCAATCTTTCTGGATAGTAATAAGCGCTACCACCAGATATACAGCAGAGGTAAGTTAAATATAAATCCCACATTCCACCAACCTCTGAGGGAATACTATCCCAGTCAATAAAATTATTGCGAATCACACAAGATGCAGCAGTAGGTATGCTTTTATCTACCAATCCAATTTTATAAAAAGGTTTATGAATTCCTTTTGCTAGTTTATCCCGTTTGTAACCGCGTGTATTTTCTTCAGTTCCAATATTATTAATTTTTCCATCTGCATCTATAATATATTGGTCGCAAAAAGCGATAACTAACTCAGAGTTTGCTTCAAGTGGTGGTACTAGCTTTGCTAAAAAATCTTCATTCCAAATATCATCGTCATGGAGACTAGCAACATATTTACCTCGCGCCATCTTGAAGCCATGCTGCTGATTAGCAATCATACCCACATTCTGCTGATGCCGCCAAAATCTGATGCGTGAATCACCAAAAGATTCGACAAGTACTTGGGGATTTTCTGGACTACAATTATCAGAAATAATAATTTCGATATTTCGATAAGTTTGTTTTATAGCACTAGCGATCGCTTGCTTGAGATACTCTGGTCGATTATAAGTGGGGATAATAACACTAACTAAAGGTGCTTCGCCTTCTTTATGTAATGACATATTTTTCTCCCTTGGTTTTTTCTAAGTAGAAGATTGCACTAATTGATGTTTTTAGCAAACTAAGCTTACTTAGCTTGAGGGATGCTATATAGCTTTTTTGCTCTAGAAGGGAATTCAGCTATTGTTTTTGCATAAATTGTTCGTAGATTATTTACATGAGTAGCCATTGTAAATTCTTTCATCAATAAAGCATGGCCTTGTTGCCCCATGTATCGGCTTTTTTGATGATCTCTATACAACTCATGGATGGCATCAGCCAGCTTTTTGATATCATTACCTGGAACAAGAATACCCGTTTCTCCATCTCGTAAATGTTCTGGAATACCTCCGACTGCACTACCAATTACAGGTCGATAACGAGAGTATGCTTCCAGAGTTACAAGACCAGCAGGTTCAGGCCAAACGCTAGGAAAAATGACTGCAAAACACTGTTGATAAAGTTGATTTATTTTATCGCGATCGCACCACCCATGCCAAGTGATCCGGTTATTTAATTTGAGGGTGTTTGCTAATCTTTCTAAGCGGGGCCGTTCCCATCCTTCACCTGCGATATCAAGTTTAATTTGCGGGTCTGTATGTATTAAGGTTTTGAGTAACCATTCTAGACCTTTATCAGAAACAATTCGTCCTGCAAACAAAATTCTATGATTTTGATGGACTTCTAAACTCAAGGGTGCAGTTGGTGTTTGCGGTACAGATATCCCACAGTGTAGCGTTAAAGTTTGTTCTGGGGGTACACCATTTTGGATCAATTGTTGCCGCACATATTCGCTATTAGCAATAAAAGTAACTTTTATCTTTTTTAAGATATCTAATAACTGATTAGTAGTTTGAAATTCTTTCAAACTTTTGAAAGGTCTACGGCTACCACACTTATCTACTAGTTTACCCCAAGTACATCCTAAATAAGAAAAGTTGCGATCGCAGATTGTCCGTTGCCCTGCTAAATATTTTGTACCGCTAGGACAGTAGAATGAGTGATTATGAACGCTGAAGATGGCAGGGCATTCGCCTGTAAGCTGCAATAGCAAATCTGGGCTATGAATGTGCAGCAATTTAAACTGGCTTTGATCTACATTATTAAGCGATTTTATCACGCGATCGCTAACTTCATGTGGTCGATGTTCAAATAGAGAAGCTAAATAAGTTTCAACACCTCCGCCTTCACCTACATCGAAGTTTGAGCATTGATAAATTAGGTCTTTGTTAAATATTTTATCGGACATATTATCTGTTAGCATTTAGCATATAGTTTTAATTTAATTAGTTCCTAACTACTTTTTGGATAAATAAAGAGAATTAAGATACTATTTTTATGTTAATGTTACCATTTCAACATATACTTGATTCGAGTAGGGATGCATAGCTGTACACCCCTACAGCTTAAATTTAACGAGATTTTGGATATTATTCCTAATCTGATTGCCTTACTTCATACTGCATTTGATGGTATTTCCAAAGCTTACCTTTGAGATCAAGTAGTTCTTTATAGTTACCTTGCTCGACTATCCGTCCCTGTTCTAATACCACAACTTTATCTGCTTTAGAAATAGTAGAAAGACGGTGAGCGATCGCAATTACTGTTTTACCAACAGATAGCTTTTCTAATGAATCTTGAATTAAGCGCTCAGATAGCGAATCTAAGGCACTAGTGGCTTCATCCAAAATCAAAATTTCTGGATTCCGCAGTAAAGCACGCGCAATAGCAATTCGTTGTCTTTGTCCTCCAGATAACCTAACACCGCGATCGCCTAATTGGGTATCAAAACCTTCGGGCATTTCTAAAATAAATTCTAGTGCATTCGCCAGTTTAGCAGCTGCTTTAATTTCATCATTAGTCGGTTCTGGAGTACCGTAAGAAATATTTTGCCAAACATTAGTATTGAAAATAAAAGTATCCTGACTGACAACAGCTATTTTGCGACGTAGAGAGTTAATTTCAAAATGTCGTACATCAACTTCATCAATGTAAAGATATCCATCTGTAGCATTATAAAATCGAGGAATTAAGTCAGCAAGGGTTGTTTTACCAGCACCCGAAGCTCCAACTAATGCTGTCATTTTTCCCTTTTCAATAGTCAGGGTAATATTATGCAGCACCAGATTTTCATCATCATAGCCAAAATCTACAGATACTAAATCTATTGACCTTTTTAAACCTTTGAACTCAATTTTGCCATTTTGAAAGTAATATTTTTCATCGGTTTTCAACAAATTTTTAATATTATCTGCCGAACCATGTAAAGTACTGAGATATGCTCTTGTGCCATTAATATCTTGAACGAAGGGAATAAAGCGAAATAGCACAAAGAAAAAGGTTAGTAAAGAAGCAACTTGTAGTGTTCCATTGGTAACAAGGCTAGTGAACGCTAAAATAATCATTCCGACCAATACCGTAGTCGCTACCCCTTCAGCAATAGGCTTCACAAGTGTCCAAGTAAAAACAACTTTAGTTGTAGTACTTATTACCTTATCGCTAGCTTTATAGTAACGCTGACGCTCAAATTCTTGAGTACCACAGGTGTGAACAGTACGAATGCCATTAATAAATTCTATGGCTGTTGATGTAAAATTCGCGTTAGCAGTTGTCATGCCAAAACTTGATTCTCTGACTCTAGCATTCAGATTAGACAACCCCACACCTAAAAGTGTAAATAGTAATGCTGAAATCAGCGTTAGTTGCCATGATATCAAAAACATTGATATTAAGTAGACAAGAGTTGTTAATCCTCTAGTTACTAAAAAGGCTCCACCACTAAAACCCTGTCTTATTTTTTCGATTTCTGTGGTAATTGTGTTAATTAGTTCACCAGAACGAGTTTTGGCAAAGTAACTTAACGATAAGGATTGTAACTGTTCAAAAATTTGCTTACGTAAGCGATCGGCAAGATGGAGTTGAGATAATTCAGTGTAAACTTGAGAAAAATAGTTAAAGGTTGCACGTAACCAAGTACTTAATAAAATTAGCAAAGATACGCGGTAGAGGCGATTAATTGCTGATGACTTGGCTCCCAAAATCCAAATATCAAACCAGCCTATTCCTGTTTGAACAGGTTGAGCATTAGGACTAGTTAAGCTTTGCAAGAAGGAAAGTAAGAAACCAATACTCACACCTTCAAAAGTTGCCGCCAAAATTGAGAAGATCAGAGCTAAAATTGCAATTTTACGAAAATGTTTAAATTCTCGCAATATTAAATAGTTGTCTTGCCAAAAGCTAGTAGCTTTGAGCAAACTACGGAGTTGTTGAGGAAATTGGGAATGCATGGATTTTATAATAATAGTTTGGCAAGGTAGATAGACCGTTATAAATGCGATTTAAGCAATTTTTGCTTTAGCTTCAGTGCGGTAGATGAAAACATCAATTACCGCACAGATAAATTACAGGGTTTGGCTATCTAGATGTAACAGGTGAGACTGTGCGTCTGCTTCCCATAAAGCTGTAATTTCTGGTAGTTTATTTATCTGTACTGCATCTTCTAAAGTCCAACAACGAAATCCGGTTAAACTCATGTCACCTCGCAGCACGTTAAATAACTGTGGTAAATTGTCGAGACTGTATTTACCCATCCAACGTTCTAGCGGTGTGGTGTTTTGGGTGTGAAACCTCATTACCCGAAACAGTTTACCCCGTTCTCCGACACGCCATTCATGACAAAAAAGTGATCCTGGCGAGTAAACCTGCATTAACACAATCAATCCCAACATGACTGGACTTACTAATAACAGCAGCACAAAAGCAACAATCCAATCAATTAGTCGCTGTAATTGTCTGAAGGGTTGATTAGGCAGTTTTTTGCTAGCGGGTATGCTTAGGAATATTGGTTTTTGAGCTTCTTCACACGCATCTGCCCAAAACCTGAGCAAAGCTTCACCCAATTTTGGATCTATGCTTACCAAACTTACAGGAGAATGTTGTAAGCATTCTACTAGCGATCGCTTACTATTTAATGCAGGCAGATATGGTTGTTTAACTTGTCCAGGCGGCTTCACCAACAGCTTACCCCGTCGCCATTGGAGTGTGCAGTCCCCACGATTATCTTGGTGTGACTGGGTTACATCATATAAATTCTCTAGAGTTGGAATTATTGAAGTTGTCATAATGTCTTTGGGTTTATACAGGAGTGAATTACTGAGGCGTTATCAAAGGCTATCAATGCCAAAGACCCAAATCCGAATCTTGTTGTCAGTCCAAATTGGAGAGAATTGAGGGCAAAAATATGTTATTGCTATTTGCCACTCAGCCAAGCACATATCATCCAGAACCCTGCTGGTGTAGAGGTGTACAAATCAACCTTACTATCAATATTCATGGGCAATCGGTATTTTCCGGTAACTACTGAAAGTAGAAATATGTAGAGGGAAATTACCCATAAATCTATATCTAAGTTTAATTGTACTGAGGTGTTTATTGTGTCGATAGATTTAAAAAAACCAGTCCACTCTTGTCTTCTAGCCTTTATGAAGGTGCTTTAATTTCTAGAATATAAGAGTATTTAGAAATAGCGATCGCTCAAATAAATTCTTTATTTACTCTTTAAATAGCCAGTGATTTCTCTGATAACCCATAAAGTTAGCATAAATATACTGAGATTTTCCTGATAGCAACAAAATTAAATTTGGTTCATCAAAAACAAAGGGCGCACAAGCTGTGCGCCCCTACTGCCTGTTCTATCTATTTAAACGCATTGCATCATAGCCCCCTCATCGCTTGCGGGGAGGGGGTTGGGGGTGGGGTTCTTTCAACCTATAACCGCTAATAAGCTATTATGCCTTTAAATTACACAATAACTCATCAGGTTTGTTGACTGCTGACAGTTAACAGTCAACGGTCAACAGTCAACACAGAAAAATGTGCAACTTAGATGGGCGATACTTAACTACTTTTCCACAGCTTGACGCAGAGCTAATTGGTGTTCTTTTACATAAGGGACGTAATTACTGCTATTTGATACTCCGTTAGCTACAACTCCAATCAGATTTAACTTACTCAGCATGGCTGTCGCTTGATTAAGCTGACTCCGCGTCACAATACCAATGCTTGCCACCATGACCACGCTACGACAAGATGATGCGGTAAGCATGGCATCCACCAAACCGAGAACTGGGGAAGCATCTATGAGTACCAAATCATAGTTTTCTTCAAATGCTGCCATTAATTGCATCATCCGAGGGGAACTCAAGAGATTAGCTGGATCAGCAGGTTTCGGGCCAGCCGTCAAAATATCAATGTAAGCGGAACCTGAATATTGAAGACTAATCTGGTTGGGTAGATTTGCATCACTAGCTAATAGAGTTGAAAGCCCTTGTTCATTAGGAAGATTCAGTTGGTGATGCAAACTGGGATCGCGTAAATTGGCATCAATTAGTAAAACCCTTTTGTGTAAACGGGCAGCACTCATCGCTAAACCCAACGCCAAAGCTGACTTACCCTCATCAGGTAAAGCTGAGGTAATCATCAAAGATTTTAAGTTAGCAACAGTATTCAAAAGTTCAATGTTTTTGTAAATCAGATCCAGCGATTCCCAACGTGGTGGAGATTGCAATACCTGAATTGTCCAAGGAGCGAGAACTTCTGGCTTACCAAAGGGCAACTTGATCATTGATTCTCTGGGTTTGGCTGGCGGTAATTTGGGAGTTGTTCCCAACAACGGCATGGCCATTTGCTTCTCTAACTCAGCGGTGGTGTGAACTGCATCATCAGCCGATTCTCGGATAAAGGCAGCAATGCCTCCTAACATAAACCCAACCACAGCACCTAACAGCAAGTTCTGTTGGAGATTGGGGCCTAATTGTGCGCCTTTTTGGGGATCTTCCACAACTTCCCAATTAAATCCACCCTTAGAAAGTTCTTGCCGCAATTGCTGTTCTGCTCTTAAAAGTTGCTCTAATCTTTCACGACTAAATTGCAACTGTGGTAGCATCCGATTGTAATAAGCCAACAGAGGCGGGAAGCGTTTAATTTCAAAACGTAGCTCGTTTTCTTTCTTTGCCAAAGTTTGATCGCGAGCAGTTAAAGCAACTATAGTTGTTTGTGTTTCTACTAGCTGACCAGCAAGGTTAAGATCAATTTCACCAAGTTGTCCTTTTTCGAGAAGAGAGTCTCCATTCGTGAATGCACCAGCAGACTTTCCGCCTAAAGTTCTTCCTACCTCTTGTTGCAATAATTCCTTTTGGTTCTGAAGCTGTTCTTTGAGCTTTTGCACACTTGGAGTTTGATCTGTAAAGCGTAAACGTTCCTGTCCTAGTGCCAGTTCAGTTTTTTGGATTTCGTTGAGTAAGCTTTGGTAGCGAGTAGACTGACTCAGGCGAGAAGCAACTAAAGCATTTTGAGGAGAACGGTTAAGTTGTTCTTCCAAAGATTTTTGGCGTGCCAAAGCTTCTCCATACTGAGCGCGAGTTGTTTGACGTTCTTGAGCAATATTGTTCAAAGCTGTCTCAATCGCTTTGGCCTGTGACTCTGGATCAATTAAGTTTTGATTTCTGCGAAACCTTTGCAAATTAGTCTCAGCCGCGTTTACTTCTTCACTGGCTTTACTTAACTGTTCTCTGATAATTTGCAGACCTTTTTGTAACCGCGAAGTCTGCTGTTGTTTGTTATATTCAACATAAACTTGTCGAATCGCATCCAGAACTTTTTGTGTCTTTTCTGGATCTCCAGCAGTGTATTCAACTTGAAATATTTTAGTAGCAACATTATCTTCTTTGCTCCTTAATTGAGTTAAGACCAAAGAAGTTTTAATCTCAGCTGCACTTATATCTGGATAATCAGACTGAAGTTTATCAACTGCTTTTTGGATAAGTCCTGAACTCTGCATCAAGTTAAGCTGGGTGGCAGTATCTATCACAACATCAGAGTCAGTAAACTGGTTGTCTATGCCCGCACCTTCTTTTTTACCTTGATAGTTAGGTTCTACTAACAGTTGCATTGAACTTTTATAAGTAGGTTTGGTTTTAAAAGTTACCATACCTGCAATAGCAATAGAAGTAATTAATACTGTTAGGAACCAAGGAAATCTTCGCACAAATACGGCAAATAATTGTCCGTAGCTTGGTTCGTTTTCAGAAGCTGTAGTTATGTGAGTATTTAGACTAGTTTGAACCACTTTTATTATCCTTGTCTTCAAGACTTACGCTAAGAGATTCTCCGATACCTATTCTTTTTCCGAACCGCCTTCTCTGCGTTCGCGTAGCGTATCGCAGACAGAGGCTTCCGCCAACGAGCAGGAGAGAAAAATAAATAGGTAATCTTATAGTGGGAAGAGATTCAGAAATCAAATGAATATTTGATGCAGACCACAAGCTTGGTTAATAATTTGCTCAACTTTCCCAAAGAATGCATTCTCCGAAAAGTTTGCTACTGCATGATGACGGATGCGATCGTAATCCCAAGAGATGCCATTGGCTTCTAGTAATGCAATTTGTAGAGATTCGGGTGTTTGTCTTTTGAAAAAGACTCCTGTTTCACCTGGTATTTGAGTATCTAAAACTCCACCTGCTCCATAGGCGATGACTGGTGTGCCGCTAGCATTAGCCTCTACTGGAACTAATCCGTAATCTTCTAGGGCTGCGACAATAATAGACTTGGCTTTGGAAAACAAGTCTTTGCGAGTTCTATCACTTACGTGTCCCAAGAATTCAATATTTTGTAATGCTTTAGATTTTAACCGTGCTTGTTCTGGCCCGTCGCCTGATATTAATAAACGCCATCCCAGCCAATTAAAAGCTTCGACTATGATATCAAGGCGTTTATAGCTGATCATCCGGGCTGAAGCCAGATAATATTCATCTTTTATATCAGAAAAAAGAAATTTACTAGTATCAATTGGATAGTTTACCATCATTGCCTTTTTGCCATAAATACTTTCAATACGGCGGGCAACAACACTAGAATTAGCAATGTAAAGATCAGGTTCCTGTGCATATTTCAGGTCTACCTTTCTCATTAGTTGAAATACCTGTTCGATTAAAGGAGCAAAATATCTATAATCTCCGTATTCTCTTAAATAAGTTGCTGTATCCCATAAGAAACGGGTGACGTTATGGCAAAAGCAAATGTGGCGGGCATTTGGCTTTTTTCGCACTGCTTTGGCGAAGCTGGTGCTACTGCTAATAATTAGATCGTAATCTTGCAAATCCAAGGCACGAAAGGCAGGAAAATATAGAGGAGCCATTGACCTGAAATGTTTTGCTGCACCAGGAATTTTTTGCAAGAATGTTGTGTTGACTATGCGATCGCCTAGATCAATAGTTTTTTGTGGATCGTACAGAGATGTGAAAATGTCTGCTTCAGGATAACGCTTACAAAGCAGTTCAAATACACGCTCTGCCCCACCTCGCTGGGTTAGATAATCGTGGACTAGAGCAATTTTCATGAATTTGACCTAAAGTTTCGATCAGGTTTGTTTCAACGCTGCCCAGCAAGTCAATATCAACAACTTTAGTGTCCCGCAGTATAGCTTCCTATCCTCTTTACGAAATTCTTGCGACAAATACATACGTTGGTAGGGGCCTCGGAGATCCCCCCAACCCCCCCTTAAAAAGGGGGGCTTTTTTAATTTTCACCCCCTTTTTAAGGGGGTCGCCACAGGCGGGGGGATCTTTCCGAAACGTAAGGGGCGTACAGCTGTACGCCCCTACAGCCAATTCATTTGTCGCTATTACCCAACTGCTACCAAGATTTTTTCTGGGGCGAAATAAGTGTTTTGCTCAGTTCTTAGTTGGTCGCAAAGTCTGCCTTCGGGTAATTCTACATCCTCATAAGTGAGGACTTGATCCTTAGAAATATCCCGTTTCAGGCGACATCCTTCGGCTAAACCAATTGGTAGAAGATTTTGCTGTTGGACGATATTGGAATTATCACATTGTCCGTAGGTCATGTAGTAACCGATGCCATCTAGTGTTTCTCCAGCTTTCAGGTCAATTTTGGCAGTGGTAACAACATCTACTAGGGGGCCTGCTAGTGGAGACATAACGGCATCACCGAACAGGACAGCACGCGCTACAGACAGGGGAACTTCAAAATGACAGAGGTGATAAGGAGTATAGAAGCTGTAAAGTGGGCCTTCGCCTAATTTGTATAAGTTGAGATAGTGCTGTTGCTTGGGGTCGTCGTGAGTGGCAAATACATATACGCCTGGGCCTGGTTTTGCTCCAACTACATAATCGACAATGCCGCCCAGTTCTTTGAGTTGTTCAACATCATATAACTGGGTCATTTCATCGACAGAACCGTTGAAGTCATATCCCAGCATTCCCCGTTTGGCGACTTTCATCCCTGTGGCATTGGCAACGATCGCTTGTTCAAAGGAAATCTTGGTTCCGTCTGCGAAGCTAGCCACCATGTGGGGCTTTTGACCCCAACGTTTAGCAAATCCTTCCTGGGTGGTGGGATTGCGATAGGGGTCTTGGAGTCCTTTAATGTTACCGCATAATAACGGAGTTAAACCAATGCTTTTTACAAAGCGGTAGAGGTTCATTTGCACCCCTGGCTGATCGCCATCACAGGCGCTGAGAATCACACCTGCTTTGTCAGCATAGACTTTTAGGATGGGGCCAATAGTGCCGTCGAGTTCGGCATTCATCATAATCACATGTTTGCAATGGGCGATCGCTTCCATAACTATGTGAGCGCCAAATTCCACTGCCCCTGTGACTTCGATTATGGCCTCGATGCCCTCAGCTCGACACAGTAACTTAGCGTCTTCTGTGACTGCATAGTTACCGTTTGCGATCGCATCTTCTAATTCGCTGACAGTTGCAACAACTTGAATATCTTCAATTCCGGCTTCCGAATAAGCTTGTTTAGCTGCATCAATCTTGCGATTGGAGATAGCAACTAACTCCATTCCTGGCACGGAATTAACAATTTGGTTGGCAATTCCTCGACCCATGAAACCAGCACCGATCATTCCCACTTTAATAGGATTTCCTGCTGCTGCACGAGCTTGTAAGGCGCGATCGATAATAATCATGAACTAAACTCCTTTTTGGAACTGTTGGTTGTGATACAAATTTTCTATAAACTTGCACTTAATAGTTTTTTAAAGCTAAATACTAAGTACATTTTCATAGTAAATTGGTTTAGCGATCGCTACTAACCAGTTGTTTGCTAGATGTCTGCTTTTTCTGGCTGTGATTCTCGATAATTTGCTCTATAGTATTTCGGTAAACTTTAGCAAAGTTCTCTTTAGTATGATTTGCTCTGACATGTTCCCATGCTTCGCGAGACATACTTTTCAGGTCTTCTACAGGCAAATTAGAAATTCTTCTAACTGCCAATTGGATTTCTGCAATCGAAGAATTGTTTAATAGCACACCAAACTTCTGATGTACATCAACACTAGATTCGTAATTGACTATTGGGATTAACCCTGTATGCATACAAGTAATAACGCTGCCTGCTCCACCTTCTGCTGCTGAAACAAACACAGTACCAATACAATTATTGGTAACTTCTATAAACTCAGGACTCATAACATCAATCCAACCATAAGTATGTATGTTGGGTGTTTCGTAAAGCTCTTGATGAAAAGCTTTTTCAAATTCTGGTTCTTTATTAATTGGCCCACAAACTGTTAAATTGAAATCTGGCATTTGTGCGAAGGCTTCTAGAACTAAATCAAGTCCTTTATGAACAAAGCCATGACTAGCAAACCATAAGAAATTCTTTCTTACGGCTTCAAAATCCTTTTGTTCTGGCCAAGGATAGACGGTAGGATTAGAAAGGGGTACGCGATAAATCGGTTTATTAGCGTATTTGAAGGTATTGATAGTAAATTCATTGCCTAAAACGATGCCATAGTCTGCATATTCAATTCCCAAGTTAGGCACTTCATATCGCTGCGGACAGAGAGTAATACCCCGCCTTTGTTGTAATTCTAAATGTCTATTGCATTCAGCCGCATTCCGAAACACCATATTAGCAATGTCAACGTGAAAAATTTTCACACAATCTTTATTGAGTTTTGGTGCTAATTCTTGCATCCGATGACGAACATCAACGAAAAATGCGTAATCTTTTTCAGGAACGAATTCATCATTGTAGAACTGGATAGCATCAACGTTATAACCAAGATTCAAAAATGTTTGCACCATCCGCCAAACTTCCCAATAAGAAGTGTGGTCATGGGGTATAGGCTGACCAGCTTTTAACAGGAATGGCTCAATCCGATAAGAAAAAAGTACATTACCTCTAGAAGGCTGATTTGGTTTGAGTGAAACAACTTTTAAGCCTTTGATATAATCAATGCGAGTTGCTACTTTTTTGAACAACGAATTGATAGAATTGCTTAGATGGGTTAGAGTATTATTTGGCATTATATACCTCTTGTAATTGTGAATTTAAACAGAGAGTAGTTACTAGCTTAAAACAGCTATTTTGCTCCAACAGTCATCATTCTCAACAAAGGCCAATTTAAATCTTTCTCGGAAATTTCAGTCACATCTAGAGGCCAATTAATGTCAAAAAATGGGTCATCATAACGTAGCCCTCTCTCATATCCTGGCGTGTAAAATTCACCCACTTGATATACAACCTCGGTTTCATCTGTAAGTGCTTGATAGCCATGAGCAAACATTTCTGGAACATACAAGGCGCGGCGGTTTTCTGGAGTTAGTTCTACACCGATATGTGATAGAAAAGTGGGGGATTCAGGACGCATATCAATAATTACGTCATAAATTGCGCCTTTCGTACAGCGAATTAATTTCGTTTCTGCTGCTGGCAAAATTTGATAGTGCATTCCTCTGATAGTGCCCTTTTTGTAATTAAAAGACAGGTTACATTGGGCTACTGTTGGCTTCAATCCGTGTGCTTCAAATTCTTGAGCGCAGAAAGACCGAGCAAAAAAACCACGGTGGTCTGGTTTTTCTTCTAAATCAATAATGAATGCGTCTTGGAGTGCGGTTTCGGTGAAAATCATGTGATTTATTTAAGATGAATATTGAGTACAGAAAATAACAGCAATGAATGGAGATTTAATAACCTATAAAAGGTAACTAAGTCGGAACTTTAACTCCATCTGATGTAGAAGGTAACTCTACTCTGGGATAAGTATCATCCCAGTATTGGGTACAGAGGTCTGGACGTTCAGGGGGATTGGCGGTGTAACAAAAGAACAGTGATGACCTGTCTTCTGTGCGGACTGTGCCGTGATGCAAAACATTTTTCGTATCTACAATAATCACTGTACCTGCTCGGCCTGGGCAGGATTTCCAAGCTGATTTAGGGATGACTGATTTTACTTGTTCATCGTCGATACCCATATAGCTTGACTTCCAAAGTTTGTAGTAAAGTTGAATATAATTCCAACTAAATAAGGAAGTTAAAGAGCGGGGAATATATTCAAAAGGCCCAGTTTTTTCTTCTACATCATTCAAGTAGATGAAAATTTTGATAATGCGGCGGTCTTCGGCATCGCTATGCCATAGGAGCGTCCCAAACTGATGTTTACTCTTGAAATCTTTGCGTAAATGTACACCATGAAAAGCAACAGGAAGACCAATGTAATTTTCGATGATGTTTAGCAGTCTTTTCTCTATCCCCCAGGCATAAAATTCTGGTAAACCTGTAACTGTGTAAATTTGTGGCAACCTTTCATCTAGATGGTCGTTGTTGGGATTTTCCATCTGAGACAATTGATGGTAAGCAGCTTTAAGCAGTTCTGAGGTAGAATTTAACCCTAAATCTGCCAGTGTTGTGACGCAAACACCGTCTTTTTTGAGAGCATTAACGATGTTGCGTAGGCGTAGCCCGTCGTAGACATCGCTTCCTTCTAATGCTGGCAAATTTCTGCTATGCTTCCAACGGGCTACGTAATATTTAAAATCAGAATGCAGCGTACTTATTTTACGTTTAATAGCAGCAAGCATAGCGTAAATACCTTTTAATCACGATGTTTATTTGACACGAATTTAGTAGTTTATGATTTATAGTTACGTATTTCTTGAGTAGGGGTTTCACTTGATTCTGTTAACCCGAATTCTTTAGAAACCATCACATCAAAAGCGCACAAACTGACTAAAGCCAAAAATGGAACTACTGTTTTGATGGCAGACATAGGCCATCTTCTTAAAGCACCTAAAAAAACTTTCAAATTAACTTCTTTACCGTTCTGCAAAAGCATCCGTCTACAAAACTGCTTAGAATATCCACTTTTCTCCAATTTCAAAATCACTTCGGGTATGTGTTTGTATTGCATTAACAGCGCAGATTTTGGTTCCTTCTGCCAATAGCTCACACCAACAATACATTCTAAATAAGTTTCTTTAGTGACGATTACGCTACCATTGGCAGCACAATATCCGGCTAAATATGCTAAAGATATCCAGTTATTTTCAGCATCTTGCCAATTTTGTAGAGCGCGTTTTACTAGGTCAGCGCGGTAGACTGTAGCAGTTAAAAAAATGACTGCACCAACACTTTTTGAGAAACAATGTTCAAATATAGCTTTACCATCGCCATCACCATCTTCACTATCTATATCAAACCAGCGATTACCAACAATTGTTGGTGGGTGAACTGGTTCACCAGTAATTTGGTTCCGGCCAGAAAAGTTGAGGAACAATAATGATAAATTTTCATGTTGCTTGAGTTTGCTAATCACATAAGCAATGGCTCTATTTTGAATTGGATCATCATCACCAATTGTCCAAACATATTTTGTTGTTGCAGAATTTAGGCAATACATAATATTTTTCACTACGCCTAAGTTCTTTAAATTTTTATTTGATTTAAATGTGAGATTGCTAAGTGTTGCTTGCCATTTTTTAATTACCTCTTGAGTATTGTCTGTTGAACAATTATCAGAAACTAAAATTTCACAGGAGTCTTCAAAACCTTTAATAGCTTGAGATAACCAAGTAAGTTGTTTATCTAAAAGTTGGGCGCGATTAAAGGTGGGAATAGCAATAGTCAGCAGTTTCATATTAAGCTCCAATCTGTAGTTAAGAAGTTATTAACAGCAAGCTTAGTAACTAATAAGCTATTTTTCAGTCTAATTCTTTGTGTTTTTAACGGTTTTAAAAACGAATTATTTGGTGTTTTCTATTTGAAAAGTGCTTAAATATTGCCCATTATCGCAACTAGAAAAAATATATTAATAACAGGCAATTTTTTGATTTATAATTAGTAATTACGATGCTATTAAAACCCTATCCGGAATAGAACATGGATAAATCTTTACTTCAGGTATTGGCACTACAAACTGTCCACCCCACTCGCCAATAAATGCCATTTGTTCCATAATTTCTTCCTTGAGATTCCAAGGCAAAATTAGAACATAATTTGGTTTAGTTTCACGGATTTTGTCTGGTTCAAAGATGGGAATATGAGTTCCAGGTAAAAATAAGCCTTGTTTATAGGGACTGCAATCTACTGTATAATCGATAAAATCTTTACCAATCCCACAGTAATTGAGCAATGTATTGCCTTTAGCAGGTGCGCCATAACCAGCGATTGATTTACCCTCTGCTTTAGCCGTCAAAATAAAATTTAATAGCTTGTGCTTTGTTTCTTTAACTTTTTCTGCAAATGTAATGTAAGTCTCTATCTGATGTAGTCCAGCAGCCATTTCTTTTGCTTTCAGATGGCTAACTCGTTCACTAATACGGTGATTATCAGCATTGTCATGTTTAGCATAAATTCTTAATGAACCGCCATGAGTTGATAATTCTTCTACGTCAAAAAGTTGCAATTTGTGTGCTGCAAAAATTTTTTCGATAGTTATAAATGAGAAATAAGAGAAATGCTCGTGATAAATAGTATCAAACTGATTTTGTTGAATAAGTTGCAAAATGTGAGGAAATTCCATCGTCAAAATGCCATCCGGCTTGAGGATGAGTTTCATCCCAGCAATGAAATTGTTTAGATCCGGTACATGAGCTAAAACATTATTGCCTATCAAAAGGTCAGCTAGTTTTCCTTGTATGACAAGTTCTTTAGCAGTTTCAACTCCAAAAAACTTGTTGATACTAGGAATGCCTTTACCTTGAGCTATTTTGGCTATATTTGCTGCTGGTTCTATTCCTAAGACCGGGATTCCCTTTTCTAAAAAACATTGCAGCAAATAGCCATCATTACTGGCGATTTCAATAATTTGATTATGATGATTAAAACCAAACTTTTCTACCATCATTTCGGTGTAAGCTTTGGCGTGTTTTAGCCAACTTACCGAGTAGGAAGAAAAATAAGCATAGTCGCTAAAAATATGATCTGGAGTTTCAAACTGTTCTAATTGAACTAAAAGAGTGTCTTCGGAAACATAAGCGTGAAGAGGATAAAATTTCTCGGCCTTATTTAGCTGTTCTGCTTTAAGATAAGCATTGGCTAAGGGTGACATTCCTAGATCAATAAAGGTTTGGTGCAGAGGTTGACCACTGAAACGGCATTTTGCGATCGCCATAAACTTCAACTCACTAATTGCAAATAATTTGATAGGTAAACAAGTCCGAATCAAATATTATTGATTCGGAAGCTTGGATTATTTGTCCACTAATGCTAGGAAACTCTAACTACTTTTTATTCCAGAAAAAATCTTTGTCAATTTGTTCAGTACGAATTAGATATTCTAATTGCTTTAAGCGGGTAAATCCTCTAAATAAGAAAGTATCTTCAGCCATATGTATTTGACTGAATAAATCAAATAACTGCTGGACACCAAGTTGGGCATTCCAATCACACTTAAATCCAGGTAGGATTGTGTTGATTTTCTCGAAGGATACCCGATAGCTGCGGTTATCTGAGCCGTTGTCACCAAAAGACAATTTGCAATCTGGGAAAATATCAGCAATAATTTCCGCGATTTCTCTGACGCGATAGTTGTTTGCTGTATCTCCCACGTTGAAGATTTGGTTATGTACAATGTCTCGTGGTGCTTCTAAAGCGCAGACTATTGCTTTGCAAATATCTAGTGCGTGGACTAATGGACGCCAGGGTGTACCATCACTGGTCATTTTGATTTGTTTGCTAGTCCATGCCAACCCTGCTAAGTTGTTTAAAACAATATCAAAGCGCATTCTGGGAGAAGCACCAAAGGCAGTGGCATTTCGCATAAAAGTGGGAGAGAAATCATCGTCAGCGAGTGGTTTGACATCTCTTTCTACAAGAGTTTTGCATTCTGCGTAGGCTGTTTGGGGATTAACTGGAGATTCTTCTGTGACATCACCTGCGGTAGCAACACCGTAGACGCTACACGAAGACATATATACAAAGCGGCGCACACCCATAGCTTTAGCTAGGCTAGCGAGACGAACTGAACCTACATGATTAATTTCGTAAGTAATGTTAGGCGCTAATTGTCCGGCTGGGTCGTTGGAGAGTTCCGCCATGTGAACTATTGCTTCAACACCTTCCAAATCATCAGGGGTGATGTTACGGATATCTTTGTTGAGGGTTTTGGGTGTTACGCCATTAGCGTTGTACAGCCAACCAACTTTATAGAAACCGGTATCTAAACCGATAACTTCATGTCCCCGTTCAATTAGCAGAGGGGGTAATAATGAACCAAGATAGCCTTCTGTTCCAGTTACTAATATTTTCATTGTGGTTAATGCCTTTGTATTGATGAGTTAAATTTTCGTTTAGTAGGGGCGCACAGATTTACGCCCTAAAGGGTGTTGCATCCAAGAGGGAACCGCTATATTTTTCGTTTGTATGCAAATAACTTGACCTCTCTCCAAACCTGTCTCCTCTTAGGAGAGAGGCTTTAAATCTTGCTCCCCTTCCCTCTCTTCTCTACGAGAGGCTTCTCTTTCAGAGACGCGAACGCGAACGCCAACGAGACGCTGCGCGAATGCAGGGAAGGGGTTGGGGGTTACGGTCATTGGACTCAACCCAGAAGGGCTATATATAACTCGACTCGACTAACAGTCATTACATAGTTTGCCGAGTAACCCATTGGGTAGCAGCACTCTATAGCGGTTCTTAATTGATGCACTACACTTTTTATGTTGTGAGATGGGTATCTTACACGTCTCTTAATATTTCCAGGCTGGAAAAGATATCCACTATACAAGATTCATCCTTTTATTCAGCATCCCGGAAGTAATAAGCTGTTACGCATTTAACTTGAACATTTACATGAAGGGTGATGACTGATAACCGTTAACCGTCAACAGTTAACGACCGTAAAGAGTGTTTATACTTTTTTAGCGCGCATCAGCTTAACTATGTATGCTATCTATGCAGTTACTGCAATATCTAGATGCAAAAGTTGAGGAATTTCTGCCACCAGTGCTTTGCCGATTTCTAAAGAAGATGTAGCCGCAGGAGAAGGAGCATTGCAAACATGGATGGAGTTTTGACCGGAAACAATCAAAAAGTCGTCTACAAGCTTGCCATCGTTCATTAATGCTTGAGCGCGGACTCCTGCATGGGTAGGGACTAAATCTTCTGCTTGGACTTCGGGAATTAGTTTTTGCAAACTTCTGGTAAAGGCTGCTTTGCTAAAGGAACGAATGATTTCTTGGATGCCTTCATCAGCGTGTTTGGTTGCCAATTTCCAGAAACCAGGATAGGTGATGACTTCAAGAAAATCGCGCAGGTCAAAGTCGGTTTTTTTGTAACCTTCGCGTTTGAACGACAAAACAGCGTTTGGCCCTGCATGGACGCTACCATCAATCATCCGGGTAAAGTGAACACCGAGGAAGGGAAAATCTGGATTGGGAACTGGGTAAATTAGTGTCTTGACCAGATAGCGTTTTTCTGGGGTGAGTTCGTAGTATTCTCCCCGGAATGGGACGATTTTTGCTTGGGGTTCAACTTGACCTAGTTTGGCGGTGCGATCGCTATGCAATCCAGTACAATTAATTACAAAGCGGGTTTCAAAGCTACACTTGTTTGTTTGGAGTACCTGATTTTTACCACTTGGGGAGATTTTCAGAACTTTTGTATTGAGGTGCAAATCCCCGCCCTGCTGTTGAATTAGCTGGGCATATTTCAAACAAACTTGCTTGTAATTAACAATACCAGTTGAGAATACCCGAAGTCCACCTACACATTTTACGTGAGGTTCAATTTCCCTGACTTCTTCGGGGCTTATTCTCTTAACTTCTATGCCATTTTCTAAGCCACGTTTGTAGAGATTTTCTAAGCGTGGTAGCTCTTGTTCTTCAGTTGCGACAATTACTTTACCACAAACTTCATGCTCTATTCCATGCTCTTGGCAAAATTCTACCATAGAGCGAGAACCGTCACGACAAAATTTAGCTTTAAAACTCCCTGGTTTGTAATAAATACCAGAATGAATCACACCACTATTATTGCCGGTTTGGTGAAATGCCCATTGGCTCTCTTTTTCTACTACTAATATCCGAGCATTGGGATAGCGTTTTCCTAAAGCCAACGCTGTAGAGAGTCCAACTATTCCCCCACCTATAATTGCAAAATCATACATTAGTATTATTGTACTTGAAATTACAGTAAATCTATAAAGTCATTGAGCATCCCTTCGGTTTCTCTTCGAGACGCTACGCGTTAGCGGAGCTTTCGCTTTAGCGATACGCTCAGGGCAAGTGGGCATTGGGAGTGTTGAGTGAGAAGTTACTCCCCTTGTCCCCTTGTCCCCCTGTCTCCCTCATCCCAGCTCTTTCTACCATACCTTCCAAGGGGCCTGATTGCTTTTCCATAGCCCCTCTAGGTAGTTTTTATCGCGTAAAGTATCCATCGGTTGCCAAAAACCATCATGTTTAAAAGCAGATAGCTGTTCCATATCAGCTAGCTTTTCTAATGGCTCTTGCTCCCACACGGTAGAGTCATCAGCAATTAAGTTAATTACTTCTGGTTCTAGCACAAAATAACCGCCATTAATCCAAGCTCCATCACCTTCGGGTTTTTCCCGAAAACTGGTAATTTTAGTTTGCTCATATCCTAAGGAAATGGCACCAAAACGCCCAGCTGGTTGAACAGCTGTGAGTGTTCCTAATGTCTTCTGTTCTTTATGAAACTTAACTAGCTCGGTGATATTAATATTACTTACACCATCACCATAAGTAAAGCAAAAAGTCTCATTACCAAGATGTTCGCTGATTCGCTTTAAACGTCCGCCTGTCATTGTATTATCACCTGTATTTACTAAGGTGACACGCCAGGGTTCAGCATAACCAGAATGCACGTTCATTTGGTTAAATCGCATATCAAAGGTAACATCTGACATGTGTAAGAAGTAGTTAGCAAAATACTCCTTAATTATGTAACCTTTGTAACCGCAACAAATAATGAAGTCGTTAATGCCGTGAGCAGAGTAAGTTTTCATTATGTGCCAGAGAATTGGCTTACCACCAATTTCAACCATCGGCTTGGGTCTGATACTAGTTTCTTCACTGAGGCGTGTACCAAGTCCTCCAGCCAAAATCACCGCTTTCATGCAATTACCTCGGAGATTTGTAGGGATATTATTATTTGACTTTATCGACATGAAGAGGATGCACTTTAGATAGAAAAAAACTGATTTCTGTTTTCTTTTTCTCCGTCAATAATCTAACTATAATTTTCGGCAAAATTATGAAGGAAACATAAATTAAAATCTTTTCTATATAAAAGCTATATGAATATATAAAAATAGGAAAATAAATTATTTTTTTAAATAAAAAATGCTACCCAATAAATAACTAGGGTTAGCGTAAGCTAACCCTAGTTAGGCTTGACTTATGAAATTTAAACCAATAATCTGCCAGTAAAAAAACTTACTTGTTTTTAGTTAGTTTTTTCCAAATTACTTGAGCTTTGGAATAAAGGGTCACATTTGTTTTCTATGACTATACACATATTACTGAGTGCTTGTTGATAATTATCCATATCATCTTGCTCAAGAAATATTTTGGCAGACGCTTGTATATCTTCGATAGCTTTCGTCTGATTTTTGTTAGATTCACTACCGCCATATTGTGCCAGTTCATAGCGAACCATACCTCGTTTGAGATATACTTTTGCTAGTTTCGGGCTGATACTTAATGCTTGGTTAAAGTCGGCGATCGCTTGATTATATTCTTGCTCATAATTGCTGCTATATTGAGCAATTTGATAATAGACGACACCACGGTGAAAGTAAGCTTCTGCTTTGGATACATTAAGTTGTATTACGTGAGTAAAATCTGCGATCGCTCTTTTGTAAGCTTGTTGAGATTCACCGCTATATTTAGCCATTTGGGTGCGGACAATGCCCCGTCTGATATAAGCTTCAATTTCATTATTATCGAGGCCAATTGCCCGATTATAGTCGGCGATCGCTAGGTTATACTCTAGATCAGGATCGTTACTATATTCGGCAAGCATATAGCGGGCATTACCCCGATTCACAAGAGCTTTGATTTGATTGGGATTGATTTTGAGAGCTTGGCTATAATCTACAACTGCTCCTTCGTAGTCTTTGAGGTTATAGCGGGCATTGCCACGATTTACAATAGCTCTAGCGTGTGTCGGTTCTTGTTCAATTGCTTCGGTAAAGCTGGCAATTGCTTTTTCATAATCTCGGTCTTTGTAAGCAACATAACCTTGCTGATAGTAATCAGCGAAGCTGAGTTTTTGATTTGCCTGGCGAGACTTCAATGTTTGTTGGGTATAAGCATTTTGAGAAACCAACGGCTGAGTAAATTTAATCATTACGTCCGCATATCCCAATAAACCAAAACCCAGCAAGCAACAAATAATCGGGTACAACTTTGACTTCTTGGAAGGTTTATAAGATGCACCGCTTGGGGTAATTATTGGCTGCCAATAATTTAACTGCGGAGACATGGCTCGGCTTCGCTGTGGAAAATGCGGTGTTTGGGTGTAGCGCTTTTTCGCTTTGATTCGCGGTTGGAGATGTTCTCTAGCTTCTATAGCCCGATGTGATGGGAAGGGGTCGCGTCCGCCTAATCGAACGGTACGTTCACACCAGGGACAGCTACGCATGTGGTTGTTGTAGCGATGCTGCGGATTTGTCGTGCAGGTAATCAAAGAATCTTCGGCTTCAGATATTGCTGAGAGCCAAGTCTGGGCACTGGGGCGCAGCAGTGGGTTGTTGTGACCCTCTTCAAAACAACGGACAAATAGTTCTTGTAAGCTGGGATGTAGAATTTCCCAAGGGGGTGCAATGGGCGTAGGAAGGTAGGGTACGTAGCGCTTTTGGCTGTAAGTGAAATGACCCGATGCAATACGGGCTTCATAGGGCGGTGGCTCAATAGCGCCTTGAAAAATCCCCGAAAATGGGTGAGTGCCTTCCATTAAGAGTTGGAATACCAGCACCGCTAACCCAAATAAATCGTGAGAAATTTCGCGATCGTGCTGGGCAAAAGTTTTATTCTGTAGTTCTGGTGGGGTAAACTCTGGTTTACCAACTGGGCAGCGATAAACAACGTTGTTGCTTGGGTCGAGTACTTGGAAGGAGTCTGTGTCTATCAAAGTCACCAGTGCTGTGTCACTGACGAGGATATTTGACTCATTTACATCACCAATGCAATATCCACTAGCGTGTAAAGCTGCAAAAGCCGCCGCCAAGTTACGAGCCGTGCGGAGCAGGTACTGATAGTTGAAGAGGGGGCAGTGTTGGCGGCGGGTTCTGGGGTTGTAAAAGTCGATGATTGGACGCATCCCCTGAATCCGTGGCATTAAAAAGCCGAGAATGATATTTTTGCCATCTGGTGCCCGTAATAAATCCTCTGGCCAAGCGATAGAGATATGCCCTAAACTCGCCGTAGGGTTTTCCGGCGGGTTGGCAAGCATTGCTTGGAGTTTATCAGCATGGGCAGTAGTTGGCTTGTGGTAAATCTTTGCCACCAAGTTGTTATCGGATGGCACTGCATAAACACAAGCTTCACCGCCACGTCCCAAACTGACATTGAGACTGAGGATTTCTTTTCTAGGGGAACAACGTAGTACCTGCATAATGAAATTACCGCTAACGGGAGTTATGTAAGATGTGAAACCTGTAGATGTATTGCTTATGAATTATTGAATGCAGCTATAATGAGTGTCAAATCATCATCAGTGCGTTGTGTAATCCGTTCTGAGCGTAAAAATGTTACTAACTGCTCCTTTGCTTCTGTCTTATCCTCAGCATTAGCTACAAATTCAAATAACGGAAAAAAGAAGGGTTTGTGAGGTTCGCCAACAACCATATTCAAAGCCAGCATTTGTAGTCCGTCGGTGATGATGCCAACATTTACTATGTCTGTACGCCAGATTTTCATCTGCGCTGTATCTAAGGCAGTAGGAGAAGTTAAAAAAGTGGTTTCATTGATGTATTCGCCGCTATCAGGCATAGTCAGTGCCAACAAGTTGCCCATACTATCTTTTGCCACTGCCAAACCATCACCTATCTGTACCACAGCCACAACTTCTGGTGTGGCAAGCATCACAATTAAGGTAGTTGCTAAATCTTGAGGCTGTTTGTCACAAGTAGCCGCCTCATCCTCCACAGCTTTTTTGGCGGCTAGTATGGCATCATTTAAGAGCGATCGCACATAGGCATCATCAGTGAAAATTTTCCGGGTGAGTCCTTTAGTGGAAAGATTTTCTATGGCTGTCTCCACAGCAATCATCGCTCCCACTTTCCCCAGTAATGCAGAACCCGCGCCATCTGCTGCGGCTGCCACTAAAACATTATCTGATAATATCTGCCAGTGATGAGCATCCTGACATAACTGATTGTTTTTTAAGTGACTCGTACCACATACAGACGCAGCCACAATCCGCCATTGAGCAATCTGTTTTGATATGTTCATAAATTTTTTTTCCAGCAGCTAGCTGTGTAAACATCAAGCTGCAATTTTTAATTAAACAGTTCCCCAACCAATCGGCGGTAGTGCTACCTGTTCGTCTACTTGTGAATGAGAAACAGCCGACATACTAGTTGACAGCCAGACAAACATCTCGATAAAATTTAATCCTTTAAGCTTTAGGGGGGTACGCACAGCTATTTGATTTAAACGTGTCATATTCGCATTCTCCACACCTACTGTAAAAAATGCTACGCGCTTATTTGCCTCATCTCCCTGTAGGCGTTGGGATGCTTGCTCTACAACATTTTCTAACTCACCTTGCGGTTCTCCATCGGTAATCATGAATACCCAAGGACGATAGTAAGCAATCCCATTGGCACGATACTGAGATTTCCGCTCTTGAATTATGTCTAAAGCTTTATGAATTCCTGCACCCATCGTAGTCAACCCCTGGGCTGTCAAAATTGGCGGATTGAATTGATCAGCAGTGACAAAGTCTTGTACTACATTGATATTACTATCAAAAGTTACGATCGCCACTTCCACGCGTCTTGCTGCTAAGGAATTTTTGACTAATTCATCCTTTAAACTTAGTAAACCCTGATTTAAAGCCTCAATCGGATCTCCTTGCATCGAGCCAGATGTGTCTAGCAACAGTACACAAGGACAACGCGGTTCTGGATTCTCAGCAAATTCTACTACTTCATCAAGTCTTAATGTATCATCCATAACTTTATGTGTTATGTTAAAGTTCAAAGCTTTATTTCCCTTTCTTGAGAGTATATAATTACAGCCGCCGAGGCGACTTACAGAATATAGTATCTAGTGGTAGATGCTCTAATTTTTATTAAACAAATTTTTTTCATGAAGTTCTCGATATATTTAAGAAGAACTTGAGAACAGTTTAGTTTAGCAAAAAAGAGTTTATCAAGACCCAGCATTCCCTGTTGTAATGTATCTACCAAAATTTATATCCATTAACCCTACAGTACAATAAATACGTAAACTTTCCTAGATAAAATTTTAAAGATTTTATGTAGAAAAATCGTTCTTTTACATAAAAGTAATTAACCATAATTAAGATCATTAGCTGTAAAACTATACCAGTGTAACTGCGGAAACTTGGGATAAAATTTGCTTCTTTAAGTGAGTAGGCATGAATAAACGTCATTAGTTAAGGTCTATAGCCAAGGTTGTCGGTAGTGAGTAAAATCCAGAAATAAGCGACATCTACTAATAGTCTAGCTATGATAAGTGTTTACGTTTATTCATACCCACCTAATTTTTTTGGAAAATATAAAATAAGTAGAGCGTGCTAAATGTAACAAACAAGCTCTAAGTCTATTCCTTTTATCCTTTTAATATATATACATATTTTAAAAGGCATAATTTCTACGGAGAGAAATATTACAAAGAAGAAAATACTTCATAGCTGATATCTTCAATTTACAAATGTTCGGTTGTTGATTCCGCAAAAAAACTTAAAAAATATGAATAATTCTGGTGCATTCACCAAACTACGTCCTCTAAATTTGTTAAGACAGTTATCAAATTGCTCCGACAGTACTTGTTTACAAGCATTGAGTAACTCAGTTTCTTGGTCGATTTACCTAGAACAGGGAAGAATAACTTACGCTACCCATTCAGTGGAACCATTTGATAGGCTAGAACGTCATTTGCGTCGCCTCAGCCACCAAATTCCACTGCTGACAAGTGAGGTTCGTGTCCAACTACGTTTGATGTTTGAACCTGACTCACACAGTCAGTTAATTGAAAATGACAACAATTCGATAAACCACCCCCCTGAATATCAGGCTATATCCTGGCTTCTTAGTCAGCAATATCTACATTCTACACAAGCAGCAGTGCTGATTCAAGAATTAGTTAAAGAGGTGATTGAATCATTTTTGTTAATCAAACAAGGTACTTATGAATTAGCCCAACCACTCGAGAAAATGCCAAGGATTTGTAGGCTAGATGTCGAAAAGATTCTACAACGTTGCCAAGTAAGATTAGAAAATTGGCAAGCTTTTGTTCCCCAAATCTCTTCTGCATTTCAACGTCCATATCTGTTGATTAACAGCAAAATCCAGGAAAAAGATTTACCAAAACTTCAGCCAGATTTAACTAATTGGATGAAGGGTTTCAGCCTATGTCATTTGGCTACAATTTTGAATCAAGATGAAATCGAATTGGCTCGCAATTTATACCCTTATATAGTTAAGGGAGCGATTATCTTGCATGAAGCTGATCCACCATTTGATAAATTACCAAAGATATTTGAAGAGCAATCGCTTTTGACAAAATTCGTTCCATTAGTTGACACAAAAGAAAAACTAAATATTCCCGTCAACTCTTACCCGGATATTTTTGAAGAGAATGTAGCTCCTGTTCAGCGATTACCACAGCTTTCTCCTCCTCCAAAAGAGAACTTTCAGGAACCAACAATATTAAATAACACAAATCCTGCTTCCCAAATAGTAACGGCTGCTACTGTAACGGCACAAAAAGTCCACAAAATTGTTTCTGTAGATGATAGCCCTACAATTCTCAAAGAAATTAGCCGTTTCTTAGAAAATGAAAATTTTTCTGTAGTGACGATCAACGACCCAGTTAAAGCCGTCTTGTCAATTATAAGACACAAACCAGACTTAATTTTGCTAGATTTAAATATGCTAGGGATTGATGGTTATGAGTTGTGTCGCATTATACGAAATAATTCAATGTTTCAAAAGACTCCTATCATCTTTGTCACTGGCAGCAAAGGGATTGTAGACAAAGTAAAGGCGAAATTAGTGGGCGCATCTGGATATCTCACTAAACCTTTTACTCGCGCCGAGCTACTGAAAATAATCTTTATGCATTTGACTTAATTTAACTTAAAGTAAACACACTATAAAACCTAACAAAATTGAGCTAGTGAAGATAAATCAACATGGCTACAGTTTTAGCTTTTGAAGATGCTCCTTCTTTGTTGGAATTAATCAATATTTTTTTGAATTATATAGCTAACTAAAAAAATTTAGCGGTTCAAAAAGGCTTACTGCATTGCAAAAAGTAATACTTCTGGGTTAGTTACAGATTGAAATTTTTGAACTGCTAGAAGGTTGATTCTTGCAGCGATCAATTAGAGCAATTTCAACTGCAAAGCTTAACCGAGAAGTATTATATTCAAAATGTAATCAACTCAGGTTGACAAAAAGACTCATTGCTACGATAGACAGGCTTACCGATGCAAAAACTGGCCCCTGTCTGCTACAAAGTTTTAGGATATGGTAGAGAAATCATAATTCGGGTTGTTGTAGCCTGGATTTGACATGGCGGATATTATAAGGTCAGAACTGCTGAGTAAACTCTTGACATCAGTTCCTATATTTTGGTTGGGTGTAGTGCTACCTAGCGACATCAGTTCGCCACCAACAGAGAAATTCCAGCCTTCATTACCAACGAGTGTTTTGTTATCACCACTGGCTTCAATCCGGTTTCCAAGGAGATTGCTGTTATTTACACTGGCAGTGTTGCCACTACCAAGGATGTCGTTGCTACTACCAGGTAGTGTATTGGCATTACCAAGGATGTCGTTGTTATTGCCTAAGTTCCAGTTACCGTTACCGTTGGTTGTATTCTCGTTACCAAAGCCCCAGTTGCCATTACCTTCGGTTTTGGCGCCATCACCGTAGTTCCAGTTACCGTTACCGTCGGTTGTATTGCTACCACCAAAATTCCAGTTACCATTACCGTCGGTTGTGTTGTTACTACCAAAACTCCAGTTACCGTTACCTTGACCACTGTTACCAGTAGCATTTGCACCATCTAAGTTTTGAATATCAGATATCCAGTTGTCGCTCTTATAAGGTACAGGTAGACCGTTGCCACTTTCAGGTAGGTTGTTACCACTCTCGCTGGAGGGGGGAGTGCTGCCAAATGGTAAGTTACCAGGGAGGTTGCCACTAGCAGGAGCATTGTTAGTACTAGAGGTACTATCACCAGATGCGTTACCACCACCGAAGGGGTTGCTACCACCACCAGAGCCCCTACCACCACCGAAGGGGTTGTTACCACCACCCAAGGGATTGCTACCACCACCGGATGCGTTACCACCACCCAAGGGGTTGCTACCACCACCGGATGCGTTACCACCACCCAAGGGGTTGCCACCACCACCAGATGCGTTACCACCGGATGCGTTACCACCGGATGCGTTACCACCGGATGCGTTACCACTAGCAAAAGGGTTGCCACCACCACCTAATGCGCTGGGATCACCGCCAACGACTCCGACCAGTTGATTGAACGGATTATTAGTATCAGTTAAAGCCCGCTCGTCGAGTGGTCGCTCGTAATTGTAGGCGTACTTTCCATCTTCGCTGATTGTGGATGAGTTACCACCACCAATGAAGGAAGCGAAGCCACCGCTACCACTAGCAGCGCCACCGAAGCCACTGCCACCGGAGGCACTGCTACCGGAGCCACCGTTACCGGAGCCACTGTTACCGGAGTCACCGCCACCGAAGCCACTGTTACCGGAGCCACCGCCACCGAAGCCACTGCCACCGAAGCCACTGCCACCGAAGCCACTGCCACTGGAGCCACTGTTACCGGAGCCACCGCCACCGAAGCCACTGCCACCGGAGCCACTGTTACCGGAGCCACCGCCACCGAAGCCACTGCCACCGGAGTCACCGCCACGGGGGGCACTGCCACCGAAGCCACCGCCACCGAAGCCACCGCCACGAGGGGCACTGCTACCGGAGCCACTGCTACCATCTAAACTGCTGCCATCGGTGGACTGCCATTTGCCATCACTGAAAGAAAAATTTCCGTTACCAGATAAATTGTTGCTAGTACCTTGCGATCCAGCAGTTTGATTGCTATTGTCAGAAGTTGCCATTAGAATTAAGCTCCTATTACTTGAACTGAAATTCCTCTATCTAAAGGAAGATCAAAGGCGGGAATGAAAGCATTTTTTTACTTTCATCTTCAATAAAGAAATACTAATAAAAACAGCAATTACTACCCTTAGCAAAACTATACAAAATTAAATTTATATTTCAAATGAACAAAATATAGATTGGATTGTCCATTCTTTCGATTTGGATTGTCCATTCTTTCGATATGGTCCAATTAGATTTGAGTAAAATTGTCGCTAATCCTTATGGTGAATACTTTAGAGATAGTTTTAGCAGTGATTTTCGGTTCAAACAGGAAAAATTTTCCTCTGTTGAGCATTACAATTTAATGTAATTACGCTACAAAAATAGTGAAGCTTGATTTTTGTAGTCTGTTGAATGACAAAATATTATTTGTGAAGTTTTATCGAATTTTAAAGATTCAAGTTTTGCGATCGCTGATGCTGTTAACTTATTTATTTCTAGAATTTCAAAACTTGTGGCGAACAAGAGGACTAGTCTATCTAGTACAGCATGGCGGAAATAAACAGATTATTGAAAAGCCATAAAGAGTTTATTCCATAAAACTTTTGACTTTTAACTTTTTATTTTTGACTTCCGCCTTGCGGTACTTACTTTTTTCGGTTGAAAGAGAGATTTAGTTTTTTATTATGCTTTTAACAGTGACTTAATTCGGTGCTTTGCCATATAATAAATGTTAATAAAAAACGCAATCTGTTTTTGCCTTTCTTTTTTTACAACTTGTTCAGCAGACCAATTAGACCAAATTGAATTATCAAGGTATTTAAAAAATAAATCTTTGTAAGGATGGTTACAACTATTGTGCCAAGGCTTATCCCTAGTTGAAAAATGAATAATATCAGGATTATTAATTAGCTGATTGAATACATCTTCTGTAAACGGACTATCTTGCCAAGATGAATATTGAAATAAATATGGCATTTGATTCCATTTGGGTTCAAGTTCACCCCATTTTCCTGCAAGAATAGCATTCAAACCATCTTGGTCATGCCAGCGCACATACTGTTTATTTATTCTCACATACTCAATTACTTTTTCAAAAATATTATCTTCCCGCCATTTTTTGAGATTCATTACTAAAACCCCAGAATTAAAGTATTTAGATTCTGGGTAAATGCCAAGCTCTTGATAATTGATGAGTCCTCTTGGCGAAGATACATAAGGCGCTCCCATATCCTGTGCTGCCAAAAGATAATATTCTCCAATATCAATATTCCATAATTGCTCTATATTTCCTTGGACAATCACATCACTATCAATGTAAATTGCCTTATTAAATTGCTTTGGTAACAATTGAGGAATTAAAAGCCGATAGTAAGCAGCAATTGTAATAGTGGATGAAGTTTGTACATTTTTGAAGTGCTGCTTTTTAGGCTTGAGCCAATTGATACTGACTTCCTCAGATTTTAAGTTTTTGATAATTCTATGTTTGTTGAGTTTACTAATTCCAGCATCAATAATATATAGAACCAACTTATGCTGACTTTGGAAATTGGCAATAACTGAGCGGGTAGCCGATGCTATAGGCATAGAGTAGTTATCATCAGCAGCACAAACAAGAACAATTGATTTTTCGTTTGATAGGATTGTCATTATTGCATTTTTATATATTGTTTAGCATCAAAGATTGTTCTGTCAGTCTAACGTAGTAGGATTGTTCAAGTGAAAGGGTACGCCTTGCGGGATGAGTAGCCATCGATCGCTAGTAGTCACTCTAAAATAAAAACAAAAGACGATTCCTAAAACAAGCACACTCCATGCGTATTTCTCTAAATTGGCTGCGCGAACTAGTAGAGATAAAACTTAGTCCAGAAGAATTAGCCGAAACCCTGACAATGGCAGGGTTTGAGGTTGAAGATATTGAAGATCGCCGCACTTGGGCAAATGGCGTGGTTGTAGGGAAAGTGCTTGAGCGTCAACCTCATCCCAACGCCGATAAATTGAGTGTTTGCCAAGTGGATGTCGGCGCAGGTGAGACTTTAAATATTGTCTGTGGCGCTGCCAATGTGAAGGCAGATATCTATGTGCCAGTAGCAACTACAGGTACTTACTTACCCAACATCGATTTAAAAATTAAGCCTGCAAAATTGCGTGGTGTCCCATCTCAAGGCATGATTTGTTCTTTAAAAGAACTCGGTTTGCCCACGGATGTAGACGGAATCCATATTTTTTCTCAGGAAAATTTACCATTGGGTAGTGATGTGCGTCCGTTGTTGGGTCTAGATGATGTAATTTTAGACCTCACCGCAACTGCTAATCGCGCTGATGCTCTGAGTATGGTAGGCGTAGCACGAGAAGTAGCAGCTTTAACTGGTGGAAAGTTAAGTATTCCTGAACCTGGTGAAGTCTCTGTTAACAATAGTGCCGGAAATTTAGCTTTAAAAATTGCCAATACCCAAGCTTGTCCTGCATACATTGGTACGGTAATTGAACAGGTAAAAATTGCTCCATCACCCGAATGGTTGCAGCAGCGTTTACGGGCTGCTGGGGTACGTCCTATAAGTAATGTCGTAGATATTACTAACTACGTTTTGTTGGAATGGGGACAACCACTGCACGCTTTTGACCGCGATCGCCTAAAATCTGTTGCAGGTAACGAAAGTTTAACTATTGGTGTTCGCTTCGCCACTGCTGGAGAATCCCTCAAAACCCTGGATGGACAAACTCGCACCCTATCAACCCAAAATTTGTTAATTACTGCTAACGAAAGACCCGTTGCACTGGCGGGAGTCATGGGTGGAGAAGAAACGGAAGTCCATGAAGGGACTCAAAGCCTAGTTTTAGAAGCAGCTTTATTTGATTCCGTGGCAATTCGCCGTTCTTCCCGCAGTGTTGGCTTAAGAAGTGAGGCTTCTGGCAGATATGAACGGGGAGTTAACCGCGCTGAATTGGAAATAGCTAATCGCCGCGCCTTATCTTTAATTAGCGAATTGGCTAGTGGAATTCTTGTCCAGCAGGAAATTGCCGACACTCGCCCCGATCCTTCTACCTGGAGTCGTTCTATCGCACTGCGTTTAGACCGAGTTAATCAGATATTGGGGCCAATCGATTTAGGAGAGGACACAGGTGAACTCCAAGAACAAGATGTTGAACGCATCCTGACTGCATTGGGATGTAAGTTGACTCCTTCAGACGATGTTTCAGGAGAAGACGCTACGCATCAACCTAAATGGTCAGTTTCTGTGCCACCCTATCGTTACCGTGACTTAGAGCGAGAAATTGATTTAATTGAAGAAATCGCCCGGCTTTATGGCTACAACAAATTTTGTGATACCTTACCAGAAAAAGCAGAAGCTGGTTATCTGCCCATAGATGAAGAGCTGATTCGCAAGTTACGAGCTTTTCTGCGGGCTGAAGGGTTGACAGAATTAATTCACTATTCTCTAGTCAAACCAGGAGAAGACAGACCGATAGTGCTGTCAAACCCTTTATTTGCCGAATATTCAGCACTGCGAACCGATTTGCTATCTGGGTTAATTGATGCCTTTCAATACAATTTAGAGCAGGGTAATGGTGCCCTTAACGGTTTTGAAATCGGGCAAATTTTCTGGCAAGAAGAAGACGGTTTGCAAGAAACAGAAGCCCTGGCTGGAATCGTGGGAGGCGATCGCTCACTTGGCAAATGGTCAAAAAGTGGACGCGAAGAACCTATCACTTGGTTTGAAGCCAAAGGCATTTTAGAAAGTGTATTTCGGCAACTTGCCTTGCAAGTAGAATTTCAACCCGATCGCCGCGACGATCGCTTACATCCAGGACGCACCGCTTCCCTGTGGATTGGGGGTAACAGGCTGGGTATTTTTGGGCAACTTCATCCCCAATTGCGACGAGAAAAAGGTTTACCAGATTCCGTTTATGTTTTCCAGTTGGATCTAGATGTGCTTTTAGAAGCTGTAGGGCAAGATGAAATTCTGGTTCCAACATTCCAGCCTTATTCTACCTATCCAGCTAGCGATCGCGACATCGCCTTTTTCGCACCTGTGAAAATCTCAGTTGCCGACATTCAAAAAGTAATCACCAAAGCGGCTAAAGATTTGCTCGAATCGGTGGAATTATTTGATGAATATCGGGGTGAAAATGTCCCCCAAGGGCAGAGGAGTTTAGCATTTCGCTTAGTTTATCGGGCTAGCGATCGCACTCTTACTGAGGCAGAAGTGGAACCAGTACACAATAAAGTCCGCGAAGCCTTGGTGGAAAAATTCGGCGTAAACCTGAGAAGTTAGTCATTTGTCATTTGTTAAGAGTTAGGAGTTAATAATTCCTCACTCTTAAATCTATCGGCTCTAAAATCTAAAATCCAAAATTGGTAAAGTTATGACTAAATATGTACTCTGGGGAACTTACTGCGAAGACGTTCTTGAAAAACGTACCCCCTACCGTCAAGCTCATTTAGACGGATTAGCAAAACAGAAAGAATCCGGTGTGCTAATTACTATTGGCCCTACCAAGGATGTTACAAAAGTTTTTGGGATTTACGAAGCCGAAGACGAAGCCACTGTACGGCAGTTAATTGAAAATGACCCCTACTGGAAAAATGGCATCTGGACTGAATATTCTGTCAAAGAATGGATTCAGGCTTTTTAAATTGTTATTGGGCATGGAGCATGGGGCATGAGCGTTGAACCTTTGAGCATGAGCGTTGAACCTTTGAGCATGAGCGTTGAGCCTTTGAGCATGAGCGTTGAACCTTTGAGCATGAGCGTTGAGCCTTTGAGCATGAGCGTTGAACCTTTGAGCATGAGCGTTGAACCTTTGAGCATGAGCGTTGAGCCTTTGAGCATGAGCGTTGAACCTTTGAGCATAAACGTTGAGCCTTTGAGCATAAACGTTGAACCTTTGAACTTAAAACTTTCAGTTTTAAGTCTCACCGATCTCTCCCATGCCCAATGCCCCATTCCCCATACCCCATGCCTACATAAATTATGAAAATTTGGCAAGTTGATTTTTATCGCCGTCCCTCACAAGATGCATCTGGACAAATTTTATGGGAGTTGTTGATTTGTGACGGAACTCGCAGTTTTGAGTATGAAGCTACCTGTCTTCAGTCAGCAGCTAATTCTAGTTGGGTTGTTGCTCAACTTGAACTAGCCGCAGGTGAAAAACTGCCAGATGTGATTCAGGTGTTTCGTCCTCAGTCTCTAAGTTTAATTGAGGCGGCGGGACGCAATTTAAGTATAAATGTCGAACCTACCCGCCACACTTTGGCGTTAAAGCAGTGGTTACAAGAAAAGCAGTATCCCTCAACGCTGGATAAACCACCTCCAGCACCATTACCAGAAAACCTCTGGGGAGAACAATGGCGTTTTGCAAGTTTAGCTGCTAGTGATGTGGAAACGATATTTAGCGATCGCCCTATTCCCATTTTGCACATCGCAGAACATCTTAAACCCATCAATTTGGGTTTAGCGTCAACAGCCCCCGTCCCTGGTGTAGTAATTTATGGTGGACGGCAATCGATGCGCCTAGCCCGGTGGTTGCAGCAAGCCCGTCCCGTAGCCTTGAACTATATATCTGGCGCACCAGACGGCTTAGTATTTGAGGCTGGCTTAGTAGACAGGTGGATTGTTGCCACTTTTGAAGATCCAGAAGTTACAACAGCAGCCCAGGTATTTGAACAACGGAAACAGCAAAGCCGGGGATTACATTTTTTGTTAGTTCAACCCGATGATTCCGGGATGACTTATAGCGGCTTTTGGTTGTTGCGGGCAGAAGATTGATAAAACCAATTCGCAATTCGCAATTCGCAATTCGCAATTCGCAATTCGCAATTCGCAATTAAACTAAGCCGTACACCAGGGGCGAGGTTTTGAACTTTCACTTTTTGATAAAAATAGAGATTAAATTGAGGTGAAAGCGATCGCTCGATATTATCGGGTAGGCATTGCCAAAAAAATGTGGAATAGATGCAATATTACTTAAAGTAATGTCCACCCTACTACTGCTACCATTGCCCTGAATTATCTTCCTGTTGCAAACCAATTAACTGTCGCCGTTTCCAAGCATAGTGAAGAATATTAATTCCGAGTTCCTGGGCTGTACGAATAGTCAATCTGGGTAAACTCAAATCTCTATCCAGTCCCCAAGCAGTCGCTAAATCACCAATTACTAAAATAATCCCTCCACCCATTAACATTTTAATTTGCTGTTGATTAACCATTGGCAAAGCAGCAAATAAAAAAGGTTTTGTCCTTAAAGGATGACTTCGTTGCAATTCTTCTAAAGGTCTTAAAGGACTCTCTAACTGTTGCGCTAATGCTTGAGTACTCTCAATCAAAAGGTTAGCATTTGCTGGTGCATCAACTAGAAGCACACCACCTAAATTTAAGTAATTTTTAAGGGATTCAAATTCGAGACTATTGAAAGATATGGCCTGTCCACCTGTTAGATAAAGTAGATCATAATCTTGAATATTTTCCCCTAAAGAAACCTGACCTGGTTCATCAGCTCCTCGCAAACTGGGGTACAGAGGTTCTACTGCTTGCAACAAGTACGAAAGGCTGAAAAAATTACGCGCACATTCAGGATCGCTATGAATCGCTTGCGCCATACACACAAGGGCTTGGGGACGCATTTGTGCCTGACGGCGATAACGCAAATCAACATTGTTATATCCAGGAAAGAAAGCATCCGCAGGTTGGGTAATTTCAGTATGTCCTGGTTGCAGAAGTATGCGACATATCTCTATTTCTGAACTGGCTGGTATGGAGTTTCTTTGATCAATTCGATAGGTTTCTTGAACAATATCTCTTTGCTGCCCACGCCGCAATTCATCAGGATCTACATAGCTAACTACTAAGTAGATCATAAGTGGTTCTGAACTTGCTACTTCTAGATCAATAGGAAAATCATAAGAAGTCGGTACAACAATTAGATTACCTGCTAAATCAATTGCAATACCAGGTTGAATTTGCACCCAACGCCCATCTCTATATCTAGCTTCTACTTGACTTGGGGCAGCCACATCTCGAACACCTAAACCGCAGACAATCCCTGGTTGGTTTAAACTTTGATATTGGGCATTTTGCCGATTTCGGTGGTAATCATGGGCTGTACGCCAGCGTTCCGCATTGATTAGTAAACCGTCTGCGGCTTGAAGGCGTTCAAAAGATTTGATTGGTGGTGGTGGGAAAGGATGGGACATAAATAATTTTGGATTTTATATTTTACTTAGTAATTACGAATTATTTAATTAGAGGGATTTTCGATAGATAATTCATAGGTGCAGAAGGCAGGTTTCTCTTGTTCTATGATTCTTTCGATCAGCTGTTCGTTGATGATGCCACTAGAAATATTTGAACGCAAACGCACTATAAAGTGATACGGTTGTCCACCTGCTAAAACTGCATTTCCTAATTGTGCATCTCCTATAATAAAACTTGGACCAAAAGGTTCTATAATACTAATATGTTTATCAGCTTCATTAGGTAAATGTTCGTCTAAAGGTAAACCAGTATAAAGATGTAAATAGAGGCGTAATCCTTTACGAGTTCCCCGCCAGCGATAAAGTTCTACAGCCCGGCGAATTAAACGTCTTTGTTGCTGGAGATCCCAAACAGAATCTACTTGCCAAGCAATCCAATGAGCCATAAAAGGTAGTAGTGCTTGCGGTGCTGTCAAGGGATCGAGGTTTGCCCACATGACATTGTAACTATTAACTATTGGTTGAAAAGCTTGCTCAAATATTTTCATGAAGCGACCAATAAAATCCACTTCCCGATACAAAATTGGCAAGAATTCCATGTAGGCAGTGTAGGGACGAATGTATAAATCGAAATACTCGCTTCTCTCTATTTGTTCGTTCTCAGTGCCTGGGTCTATATGTAGAGTAACTAAACTACGAAAATTGAGCGTAAGTTTGTCTTTTTTTCCAGAAGAAATCGCTTCTTGGTCTTCAAAAAATGTGTCGGGAATTGAAAAGTAAAGGACAGCATCCATTTGTCCACGAGGCGGGATCTCACTGCCTTCTGTGCCAATCTGACACCACTGAGACGGAAAGTTTCCCTCAACGCTTAAACTCACCCGCAAAGAACGCTGTTCTAAGTTTTGCACTTGCACAATCATCTCGCTGGGATGCCCAGGATGCAAGAGTAAACTACGCCCAGCCACATCCATATTATCCGCATTTGCAAATGCTAAACCTGCCACAGGTAAAGCTTCAGGAATTTGCATTGGCGTTAATTGAATACGTACAGATGGGCTAGAGCGACTTTGAACCATAGGATTGGGGACTGGGGAATGGGGATTGGGGACGAGAATGACGAATGACAAATGACAAATGACAAATTACGAATTACGAATTATTTGGATGTCATGATTTGAACGCAGATTGGTATCAGCCCAAGAACATATCAACCCTTCTGAACCTGGGTCAATTAACTGTTCTGGCGATGGTTGTCGTCGCCAATTTTCTCCTTGCTTGCGGATGGGAAACAGCAGGACGGGGCCTAAATGACGCACACCAGGGGTTTGTTGCAATAGTGCCACAATATCCGATGTATAAACGGGTCGCCCAAAGGGCCAACCTTTGCCGTCGATTCCTCCAGTTAATGGATTTAAATATTTATATAACGATCGCCTTAAATTCTGACGAATTTCTTCGCTGGCAAAAGGGTTGTTGTATGCTGGCTCTAAAGCAACTTCTGTCTGTACAGAAACACCTACGTAATTTGGTTCTTGTAATTCTATTTGTACCCCTAATAAACGTCTTTCATCTAAGTAACTCAAAATTTGCTCTTGGAGGGCATTACTAAGAGCAAAATTTTCTGGTGTCATGCCATTGCCTTGAGCGATCGCATCTGTATTTGCAAATGGAACTACCAGTAAAGTAACTATACCAGCCTGTCTACGAGAATTCGCTGGCAAACAACGGACACGAGCGATCGCACCAGCACCCGCCTGTTGAGTTAAAACTTCAAAATCTTCAGCAGTGACGGCGCGATCGCGCGTGCGGAGGATGCGGGGAGCCTTCATTACAGCTTGCTCCAGCGATTCAGCGTCCGCGCCATTGATTGCTGGTACACGATTTATCACACTAGCAACATAAGGATATGCAGACTTCAAAAACTGAATTGCCCCAGTTTGCACATTGCCTTCTCTACCACCGCCTGTACGATAAGCAACCATTTTAATCTCTGAACCACGGGGAGGAATCGCGCCGTATTGGTGTTCCGACTGGTTATTGTCAAGAACTTGTACAGATGTGTCATCTAGTAACGGTTGCTGGATTCGCGCTCGCACCTGGGTTTGCTGTTTAAGTTGGCTAGGTTCCCGAATCAGCGGCCCAAATTGGATTGTACCGGTGAGTGAATCAATGGTGTAATGAAAGTGATGGGGGCCAGAATCAGCAAAATCTCTCACCTCAGTCCACTTCTGAGGCAATCCACCACTGGGAGTAACTAAAATATACTCATTTTCTCGACGTTCTAAAATTGGTGCTGTTTGCAACTGGAAACTTTGGCCGGGTGTACCATCACTAATTCCCAAGCGCTCATCTAGAATCAGCGTACTGTGACTAGCCCTAACAGTACCGCCAATTGACCGCACTGCTAAACCAGAAATTCGTGGTGGACGATTGTAACCAGATTCATTGGCTTCTGTATTAATAAAACTACAGCGCAACCAACGACCTCGGTAAGAGGTAAAATTAGTTACAGGCCAAACTTGAGGTAGATGTAGCCGTACTTCTGCTCCTTGAGACGGGTTCCCACCTTGTTGGGCGATTTCATAAAAACTGAACCCGCGAGTATTATCATCTGACTCTTGCAATAAAACTGGTTGCCAATTTTCCCCATCCCAGGCTTCCCACTTGCGGGGTGGTTGATTGGGATTAATACCAGTAGGAGTAGCCGCAGCTCCTTGAAAAATAATTTCTAAAACATTAGCTTCTATTGGATCATCAGAAGCGATCGCTAAATAAAAGCAGTTACCAGGTTGGGGTTCCTCTTCAAAAATCGATTGTTCATTACCTGTCCAGTAACCGTCAGATTGACGAGTCCATGAAGCTGTCACTCTTTCACGCAGAGATTGGGGAATATCTTCGGTGGTTTGGGCAGTTAAGAAATGTTGGATGCGGGGATTCCCGATAATTAGAGCAGAATCGGTGCTGAAGGTAATAGCTTCTGTAGTTTCAGTGCGGATAGTTGAGGCTTCTAATCCGGCTGGGATAGTATAGGCTTCAGGTAGTGGAGCGCTTAAATAAAAAGTTAATTCTGTGCGGGCTGGGGCGGGAGGCTGGAGACGAATACCGAGTAATTCTAGAAAAGCAACATAATTTTTGCGAGGTACTTGGTTAAATCTGAGCAACATTTGGTCAGTTAACCAAGCAAATAACTCAATTAGCGTAATTCCTGGATCGCTGAGATTGTGGTCTGTCCATTCTGGACAGTAGCGAGGAATACGCATAATACATTCTTGCACCAAATCATCAAAGGCGCGATCGTCTAAGTTAGAAGAAGGTAGTTTCGGTAAAAAGTCAAAGTTCATACCAATTTAAAAAAAGAATGTGCCAGATACAAGCCTAGAAACCCAGAGAAAGTTCAGCTTTCTTAATTGCGAATTGCGTTAGCGCAGCGTTAGCGAGTCTTCAAGCGTCATTGCGAATTGCGAATTGGTATCACGATTCCTCCCCAGCTGAAACCAAATAATAAGGATAAACAAAACTATAAATATCGGGACTGTCTTTAAGTCGATAATTAATGATGATGTCTACTCTGCCACGCACAGGGTCAGGATCAGTGACAACTTCATCGATAATAATGCGTGGTTCCCAAACTTCTAAAGCTTCCAAGACATAAAGACGGATTCGCAGTAGGGTATCGCTATTTAAAGGTGCAAACGCCAGTTCTGACAAGCGTGAACCAAACGTAGGTCGATAAACCCGCTCACCGACACCCGTGCGGAGGATAATCCAAATAGATTCTTTAACTTTTTGATCTTCATGGCTAAGTTGTATCCCACCTTGCACACTTAAATGCAGTGGATAAGCCCAACCTGTTCCCAAATAGGCTCGTTGACGACCATAAACCATATCTGGCACTTAGACAGCTGTTACATGGATATCTTCAAAGATATCGGCACAGAAGGTTTAAGCCTATTCGCCAAAGGTCGAGGATGAAGAGGCAGGGGGCAGAGGGCAGGGGGCAGGGGGCAGAGGGCAGGGG
>NZ_JACJQM010000051.1:0-42580 GCF_014696655.1 Nostoc sp. FACHB-888
ACGAACCCTGGTTAATGCCACTGCCAAACTCAATCTCTGCTTCATCAGGCTAATGATTAAGAGGCTTGCAGTACCTTCTTAGATGTCAAATGGGTTCTATAGCGATCGCACTTCTTGAAGAAGAATTATCACTTTACCCTACTTTTGTCCTTAACCTAGAAGTATTGCCTAAGCACCCCAGTGACCAAAAATAAGCACTCTGCTAGTTTTTCGGTAATTTTGCTGATACGATATTTTGTATTTTCGTTTGTTATCGTAGTTTTACTGTGTACATCGGCACTTGTAATCCTTACTCTTAAGTAAGTAAGCATTTATAAAAATAGTTCATCAGGCTGTTTAGCTCTGGGTAACACATACCTAAGTCTAAAAAACTTGGACTTCTATTCAAGCAATGCCAACGGCAATCGAGATGGATTTTTATCAAATCCTCAACCCAGATGGCTGAGTCAAAGTTTATTCAAAAAATTATTAAGTAGAAAAATTAAAACATGACAACAGCATACGTTCTCAGTAATAACACTCTGATCTCGTTTGATACTTCTAACCCCGATAATGTTAACGCTAATATCCCCATTACTGGACTGGCGATAGGGCAGAATTTAGTAGGTATTGACTTCCGTCCCCAAAACGGCAAACTCTACGGAATCGCTAGCGATGGTATCGGCAATGCCCAGCTTTATGCCATTAGTATCCAAACTGGGTTAGCTGTTGCTATTGGGACATTAGGGCAATTTGTTGATAGTGCCAGCAACCCTGTTGCAATTACAGGTTCCGACTTTGGAATAGATTTTAATCCAACAGTTGATCGCCTCCGCATTGTTACCTCCAATGGACTAAACTTTCGCGTTAATCCCAATACTGGGGCGGCAATTGATGGTAACTCATCCATAACGGGTGTGAATCCTGATGGTTCAATCAATGGTGGTACCACTACAGTCAATGCCACTGCCTATACAAACAGCGCTCCCAACGCTACAACGACCACACAATACACACTGGATTCAGTCAGTAATACACTATTCATTCAGAATCCACCCAATAATGGCACCCAGACATCGCCACTGGTAGTCACCCTCAATAGCACTCCTCTAGACTTTACTAGTGTCAATGGGTTTGATATTCCACCTGGTGTTAATGTTTCAGCATCAAATACTCCAGCCACAGGACAGGCATTTGCGGTTCTTACGGTCGCTAGTACAACCGGACTTTATGCAATTGAACTTTCTACAGGTGTTGCCACACTGATCGGAACGGTGGGTGCAGGCACAGATCCAGTTCAAGGGTTTGCACTTCAAAACGAAGTGGCTTCTGCTGGCGTACCTCTGATTGGATTGACTGCCGATGGGACTCAACTCCTTCGGTTCAATAGTGCCAGTTCTGGAACAGTAACAACCGCCACGATTACTGGTGTAACGGCAGGTGATATCCTAGTAGGCATTGACCTACGTCCAGCTACCGGGCAGTTATATGGACTGGGAATTAACGATACAAATAACACAGGCACTCTGTACCTGATTGACCCTCAAACTGGAACAGCAGCGATCGTCGGTGGGTCAGCAGGGCAAATTACGTTAGTTGATGCTATGGGTAATCCTGTTGATCTACCCTCTGCTAACACTGGTTTTGGCTTTGACTTTAATCCAACTGTTGATCGTATCCGTGTCGTCACAGCTACTGGGTTAAACTTCCGCCTCAATCCAATTACAGGTCTTGCTGTTGATGGAAATACCGCAGCAGGTATTAACCCAGATGGTGTAATTAATGCACTTCCCATCGGTTCTACAGGAATTTCTGCCACTGCCTACACCAACAGTTTCAATGGAACCACTGCCACAACTCAATACACGCTAGACCCAACTAGCAACAGCCTGTTTATTCAGAACCCGCCTAACAATGGCACCCAAACAGTTCAATTGTCAGTTACTATCAACGGTGCTCCATTAGACTTTACTGAAGCTAGCGGTTTTGATATTCCGTCAAATGTACGAGTTACTGCATCAAATGCAGCAGCTCCAGGACGGGGGGTAGCAGCATTGAGCGTTGGGGGTGTAACTAATCTGTATGCGATTGAACTAGGCACAGGGGCTGCTACTCTACTCGCTCCCATTGGTACAAGTTTAGCTGGTTTGACAGTTGCAGAATCTCCTACTGGCACAGTGGCGTTTGGCAACCCTACCTATACTGTTGCTGAGAATGGCACGGCGATCGCGCTCGATTTAATTCGCACAGGTGGTTCGAGTGGTGCTTTCACTGTAGATTTGGCTGCTACAGGTGGAACAGCAACCCCTGGTTCTGACTATAATGGCACACCTGTAACTGTGACTTTTGCTGATGGCCAGACTACTGCCACTGCCACCTTAAATATTACTGATGACAGCCTGGCTGAAGGTAACGAGGCAGTTACACTATCCTTAAAAAATCCCACAAATGGAGCTGTTTTAGCAGCACAGGACACTGCTATCTTTAACATTGCTGACAATGATAATGGTGGCAACATTACCATTGATGGTGGTGGCATTCTCATTAATAATGGTGGCACGATCGCGACTAACTTTGCTGCCAACGGAAGCGCCATTATCTCCATCGCAAACAACTTTCAAAGCTTTGTGCAGTTCTCCTTATCCAGCCGAAAGAATACCTTTGCCAACGAGATCGTTGCTTTCACGGTTGATGACGATTTGGGTACAATCAATGGCGTTGCCCCTAATGCCACAGGCTATCTTGAAGCTGCGATCGCTCGTTCTCGTACCATCTTCTCCACACTTAGTAACAATCCGAAAGGCTTTGGTGGTGAACTATCAAGTATTTTAGATTTTGGGTCAAATGCACGCTTCTCCACTTTATTGATTCAAAACGGTAGCCTTGATGAATTGCGAGCCGGAAAGATTTCTGCTAACAGCGTCTTTTTGAGTAGCCAGACTTCGGTACGTATTTCTAGTGCTACTGCCAGTAATTTCACCTTTGGCTTTGAAGATAGTTCCAACAGTGGTAACAATGACTTTAATGATATAGTGCTGGATGTTAAGACGGTTAGCCAGAGTGCCTCAGCAGGATCAGCTTTGCAAGGGCAGAGTGAGTTGCTAGATTTGCGCTCTTTGACAGGACAAGTTAGTACTTTATTTACCGTCAACCGTGAAGCAGCTTTCGACAATTTTGTTGGGTTCTATCGCGTGGTAGATCAGAATGGTGGAATTGATACTAATGGCGATGGTACGGTAGACATTCTGCCGGGCGGAACAGGTTACGCTCAAGCAGCTGTAAATAATCACATCACAGGAATTGACTTAAGTGTAAAAAACCAACAAACAGCAACCCTGCCAGGACAGTTTGTAGGTGGCTCTATTTTTGCTCCTTTCTTAATTGCAAATGCTTCAGTGAACGAGGTTGTTAATGGTCAAAAGTTGGATCAGGTATATTTCGCCTACCTTGGAGCAAATTCTGATCAAACCGATCATATTCGCCTCCTTGGTAACAATACATTCGGCTTTGAGGATTTACGGGGTGGCGGAGATAAAGACTTCAACGATCTCATTGTGCGTGTCACTATTTAAGCCGGTTAAAACAAGTCCCTTAAACCTTGGAGGTATCATTTCATGAGCATCACCCAAGGCAAAATAACGAATATCGCTCAAGGGGTCGTCGAGCCTATTGGTACGAGGGGAAAAACAGCAGCACAATAGTTGCAGAGTTCCACGCATGCTCAACTGAAGCTACAGAATGCGCCCAGCAATTCTGGCGGTATCGTCCTGATGTCCCCATGTATGTTTGGGTGGCTGGCTCCACGTCCTCCCTTTGGTTATGCAAAAACCAATGCCCGACGCATCAAGGAAAGAATTCTTCAAACGAATGAGATGACCGCTTTTCTGATTCGCATTAACCGAGAAACGGGGAAACGTGGGGCTGAGAAGGACTGGGCGTTAGATACTAGCTATCAGATTGAGGGGCAAATGAATTGGTCGATTAATAATTTACGGGCTGACCTGCGTTAGCGAAGCTTAACGAAGTTATCGCTGTTGGAGGAGATGGGGAATACGATTGTGCCTGTGGGGAATGGTGGTGATGAAAGGACTTCTCGGTGGATGAAGGCGGCGGGTATTGCCATACATGAAGAACATTATCGCAAGATGGCGAATGCCAAAGATATTGACAGAAGGACTTACACCAGTAGGCAGCATCAGGATTATCTCAAACTAAAGGAGGTGCCGATTCATTTTCATGTCCCAACTGTATACCCTGTATCACAGCTTCCACTTGATCTAAGCCCCAGCGATAGCCGTTTCTACGTCTTTTGATACAAGTTTATTTAATTTTGAGAGATTAAGTTGAAAATGGTTCTTCAGATAGAAACTTATGGCAACCGAGCAAGAGCTTCAATCTCTTTTTAATAAATTAGATCGCGATCAAGACGGCAAAGTATCCATTAATGAGCTTTTTTTAAGTCCTGGCTTAAGTGCAATCATCTCATCAGAAACAAATACCAGTAGCCCCCAGGAGTTACTAGTAAATTATGATTCAGACAAAGACGGTAGTATTACCTTTGAAGAGTTAAAAGAAGCAGTTGAGAAAGCAAATAATCTAACTTAGCAGTCAAAAAACCCAATACCAACTACCTAATACCCAAAATCCCTCAAAGCGTGGACGCTTTGAGGGATTTGTATCAAAAAGACAATTGTGTGTTCGTTATCTTCTAAGTCGTTTAAAGTAACCTCACAAGGTTTGTTTTAGCCCAAAATTGGGTCTGAATCAAGTTCCCAGTGATGTTTGAGCAATTCTTGGTAAGTAGCTTCCCTAGCTATCATCTGCTTATAAAGCATCAGCAAAAACTCTTGAGCTTGTTCACGGGACATCTGCTTCACTTGGTCAGCAAATGTTCTAAGGCTAAATTCTTGTTCTAAAGATAATTTAATGGGTTGATTCATTGCTTTTATTACTTACTCTTTTATTTGGGTTTGCTTATGTAAGCAAATATTGCTTTATATAAATATATATTACGATAACTTTACAAAAACCAAAGGGGTGTAAACCGTACTAAGTAGGTTAGAATGCCGTATCTGCTAAAACCTTAATATCACTCCATTGTGGCAACCCAAGTAAAAACCTAAGTTCTAAAGTTTTTTACTAAGAGGTTTTTAAAAGCATTTTTAGCCTCTGCTTCCGGCTTGCAATCGCCTACGGCGGGCGAAACAGCGCCATCGCTTAAAAGAAGAGATGGGCAATACAATTATTCCTTTGGGCAAGAGTGGTGAGCGCCGCGGCGTGATGCTGGAGTTTGAGAATTTGAAGATGACAAATTTGCTCAACTGGTGACAGATGCCAGCAGTGGAGTGAATGGATGGCGTGATTTATTGGGAACAGATCGCGATCGCTAAGCAGCCCAGCTATACTTCCCCCAATCACAAGAGCATGACGTTCCTGTGATTTGACAATGGTTGATTCAACAAACATCTGATATCTACCCTCTAGTTGCTGCCAGCTTTTGCATTGCTGAAAGAATACTTTGACAAAATCAATCTAATACCATTGCTTCAGACGATTTGGTTCTACTTGATGACAAAGTTAGACGGGTCTTGATCTCGTCGATGCTTAGTGGGAATGGGGGCTGGCTGCCCATCACCCGCAAGGGCTGCGGTTTTCTCCAGGGATTCCCTCAATCGCTTGGCTGCGTAGATGGACATATCTCGCGGTACATTAATGCGATCGCGCAAATATCGTAGAGCGACATCAGATCCCGATGGAGGTATACAGTCTTCACCAGTCATCATGTGTGTTAAAGCACAACGTAGGGCTTGATCAAATAATTTATAATCTTTGGGGTTGACTCGGATAATATTGATGCGGTGGTCGATAATTCGTTGAAGAGCTTCTATACGGGAGTTTTCCGGTTCTGGATAAGTAACATCTGGTAGCCCGAACCAGGGACCATTATCCACCCGCGCTTTATTGAGAAGCATCTGGGTTTCGCCGTTTTCCCAACAGCCCCCCATCTGGGGCGGCAAATCATGTACGTGGGTGTGAAAGTCACTCTGGGTCCCGCAGTAGGTAGGTCGGGTTTCCATTGCCGCAAACCATGCGCTCAAGCGAGGGTTTTCCGAACGCAGAGAGTAGCCCTTGTAGTAGTAAAGGCTGGCATTCATCCGTTCGAGATATGGCGTAAAAATGACATCGACGATGCCGAAGCTATCTAAAAAATAAGGGCTTGGGGTGCAACCAAGCGCCTCCTCGACCTTAGCCACCACTCCAATAAATTGTTCCCGGTTGCGTTGTTCTTGTTGAGAGGAACTGGCTCTAGAGCAAAGCCAAGCGCACCAGGCTCTAAATAAAAGTCGTTCTAATTGACGTAGTGGAAGCACCGCGCGGTCTTCCATCCCTTGGCTCAATGGAGCAAAAACCTTTGACAAAGCGATCAAAATGTCATCGCTTTCCGTAATAATCCGTCCATCTAGCTCGATCGCAGGGAGCATCCCTGATGGTACCTTACGTTTGTACCAACTTTCTTTCTCCCCATAGCAGAACATTGTTACTTTTTCGATTCGATAGGGGATCTGTTTTTCCTCTAGCCATAACCAAACTTTTTGGCAGTAAGGACACCAGGCATGGTTATCGCGGTACAGCGTTACCCGCACATCGGATTCCGGCTGACCAAACAAGCGCAACCTGGCTCTAGCGTTGGTGAGACCATTAACGGTATCTATTTGATAGTCCGTGAGGGTTTCTAGTTCTTGCCAGCTTAAGGGTGCGGTAGTCATAGGGTGAGTTACGTAGGGCAATACTTAGGACTTCTGTTGACTCTACAATATTTTCAATCACACCAAGGCTTAATTTAACCAATAGGTTCGCCCATTTGGAAAACATATTGGACAAATAGCAGCCTGAAAGGTAAGTCTGCAAAGGCATTCCCGAATCAGATTGGTAGAATAATATAAATGAATTCAAGGGTTAAGTCTGCTGAAAACGACCTGACAAACTTGCTATCATGAGTACTAACTCATCTGGATCAAATGGCTTGGACAAATACATTTGAAAGCCTGTTAGTAACGCTCGCCTTCGGTCTTCTTCCTTAGCATAAGCACTCAAGGCGATCGCTGGGATTTTCCCCCCTTTTTCTACTGATAAAGCCCTGATTTTACGAATAAAGCTGTAGCCATCCTCCTCTGGCATACCAAGATCCGAAATCAGTATGTGTGGCATTCCCGACTCTAACGCTGACAAGGCTTGAGCTACTGATGTTGCCTGACTCACCAAAGCACCATGTTGCTCCAAAATAAAAGCAACAAGCTCACGTCCATCAGCTTCATCATCAACAACTAATACTCGTAAACCGTTGAGTGAAATTTGATTATCATCGTTTACAGAGATCGATTCTGCACCCTCAGAAATATAAGAGATGCTCATCAGAGGTAACCGCACACCAAAGGTCGCTCCCAGTCCAAGCCCTGGACTATCGGCCTGTACTGTTCCTCCGTGCATTTCTACTAAATGCCGGACAATTGCTAGCCCTAAGCCTAGCCCCCCGTAGGTTCGGGTTGTACTTGCGTCTGCCTGACGGAAGCGCTCAAAAATATAGGGTAAGAAGTCAGCTTTAATACCATTACCCGTATCTTTGATCTGAAGAAGCGCCTCTGTACCCACAGCTTGTAGGCAAACCTCTACCTGTCCCCCTGAAGGTGTAAATTTAATTGCATTACTCAGCAGATTCCACACTACTTGTTGTAAACGACTAGCATCTCCAGAAACAGAACTAGCGCACTGATCAAGCATACAGCTAATCGTAATATCTTTAGCTGAAGCTTGTGGTTTTACAGTTTCGATAGCTTCAGTAATCACTGAGATTAGAGAAACTGGAAGCTTTTCTAGGCGCAGTTGCCCTCGGATAATACATGAAACGTCGAGCAAATCGTCTACTAATTTTGCTTGAGCATTGGCGTTGCGCTCAATAGTTTCTAGCGCCCGAGTAGTTTCAGATGAATTTAATTTACCTTGCCGAAGCATTTTAACCCAGCCAAGCATTCCATTGAGTGGTGTGCGAATCTCATGGGAAAGTACTTGCAGAAATTCATCTTTCATCCGATTGGCTGCCTCGGCCTCAATTCGCGCTGCCTGCTCCCGAATTCGTTGGGCTTGTTGAGCTAAAGCATCTTTACGGAGTCGGGACAACTCTAAGTTTGTTCGTACCCGTGCCAGCAGTTCTCGCGCCGAAAAAGGTTTAATCAGGTAATCGTCTGCACCCATCTCTAAACCTTCAACGCGAGATTCTTCACCAGCGCGGGCAGATAGCAGGATAATAGGTACTTCACGAGTAGATGATTCAGAGCGCAATTCGCGCAACAATTGCAAACCGTCAATTCCCGGCATCATAATATCACTCAGTACTAGATCCGGTATTTGTCTGCGGGCTGCTGCTAAGGCAGCTACTCCATCTGTTACTGCTTCCACTTCGTAATATGGCTGGAGTAGATGCTTTAAATAATCGCGCATATCTGCGTTGTCATCAGCCAGAAGAATACGGGCGGGGGAATTGGGGGAGGCTGCTTTAGCAAGAGAGTTACTAGTAATTACTTCTTCTTTCTCCCTGCTCCCCTTACCCTTTTCAGGTAGCCAACGCCATGCTTCCTCAACAAAAGCAGCCGTTACTGAAGCAGTGTTCGGCAAATCATGCCCAGATGCAATGCGTTCAGTAGGCAGATGAGCAGTACCAGTAGGAAGTAAAACAATGAAAGAACTTCCCTGATTTAATTTGCTGATCACACGAACCGAGCCACCATGAAGTCGAATCAGATCCTGCACTAGCGATAATCCAATCCCAGAGCCTTCATAAGTGCGGCCCCGTGACCCTTGTACACGGTAAAAACGCTCAAACAAATGGGGCAATTCTGCTGCTGGAATTCCTGTACCTGTATCCTGGACTTCCAGTTCCACATATTCGGTGTACCAACGCAAGGTTACACTGATTTGTCCAATAAACGTGAATTTGAAAGCATTACTGAGCAAATTCAAAACAATTTTTTCCCACATTTCGCGGTCTACATACACCGCTTCTGGTAAAGGTGGGCAATCTACTATTAGACGTAAATCGGCGCGTTCGATAGTTGAGCGGAAGACACTGGCCAGTTCAGTTGTAAGTACAGCAAGGTCAACAGGTTCATAAACTGCTTCAATCCGATTTGCTTCGATGCGCGAAAAGTCCAATAGTGTGTTGACTAACTTGAGCAAACGCAGACTGTTTCGGTGAACTAATTGCAGTTGCTCGCGTTCCTCAGTTGTTAATGACCCATTTTTGCTACTTAGGACATCCTCTAACGGACCCAGTATTAACGTCAAAGGTGTGCGGAACTCATGGGAGACATTGTTAAAAAACACTGTTTTCGCTCGATCTAGCTCTGCCAATGCTTCAGCGCGTCGGCGTTCTTCTTCGTATGCCTGAGCATTGCGGACTAAAACCGATATCTGACCTGCGAATAATTCGTAGAATGAGCGATATCCCTCATCTAGCTCACGGCTAGGGCTAATTCCGGCTACCAGTACACCCAATGTCGCTGTTTGCCCAAATGAGGCGATCGGTAACACGATCGCAGATTTCACTGGTTCACTAAACGCACCGCCTAAAATTGTGATATATTCATCGACGGCTTCAATTAAAATCGTTTCTCCATTTGCCGCCTTCGCCAAGGACCAAACATCTGTGCCATTGGTTTTTAGCTCGATCGTTCTCGGACTAACGACTTCCCCTGCTTGAATCCCCACAGTTCCTTGCAAGATCAACCTTTTAGTATCAGAATCACGCAGATATAGCAGTGCAAACGGCACATCCATTGGGGAAGATGCGATCACTGCAAGCGCATCAAGGCAGGTTGCTTCAACGCTTTGGGTTGCGCCTGCTTTAGATGATAAATCGCGTAGCAGCCGCAATCGCCGATTCCCCAATACTTGCTGCGTCACTTCACTACACACGGCAAGCATTCCGACAATCTGCCCAGAATCGTCTTCTGCCGGAGCATGGGAAACACTAAAGTAGGATTCTTCCCGGTAGCCTGAGCGTTCCAGTAGCAGGAGCAGCGCGGGTGTCAGATTTGCTACTCCCGTTGACATTACCGTTTCGATCATTGGCCCCAAGGTGTCCCATGCCTCGGCGAGTGTAATCCGAATATCAATCCCAAGGGCAGCAGGATGTTTCTCGCCAATCAATTGCGAATAGGCATCGTTGTAAATTTGGATGAAATCTGTGCCCCAAGTTAGAATCATCGGATAGCTCGAAGCAAGCAGCGTCTTGACCACTGACTTGAGACTCTGCGACCATGTATTGATCGCCCCTAACGGCGTTTGCGACCAGTCCAAGCGATTGATCCGGGTTGCCATTTCCCCACCTCGAAAATGGTCAGCAATAGAGTCAGAAATTCTTGCTTTCATCTGCTTGTTTAGGTGTTTCTCTCCTCGACTAGGGACAGCCGCCTATGTTCTCCCCTACTCAAAACTTCAAAAATTAGAACAAGTCTATTCCTATCGAATATTACTTAATATTAGCGCGATGTTCTATATTCTTCCGGTAGACATAAGGTTAAAATTCTTCGTAATCGCAAGATATGCATATTTACCACATTGCTTATTAGGAGTCAAAAGTGCAAAACAGCTATTGACGTACAGTCATGATGAAAAAGCGATCGCTTTAAGGCATCTGCACGAAAAATAAATTTGGAACTCAAAAACTACTTTTCAGCCCATGCCGGACATCTTATCATTCTGGAAGACGCTTGTTACCGTAGATAAACGTTACAACGATGCGGCAATACAACCAGACAATCCTGGCAATGTTAGCAATGAGTGGTCGAGTTACCATGCTGGGAATTTCCCGTTAGGCAGGCATGGGCGATAGTTATCAGACAATAGTGAGTATTGATGAAAACTTGCGTTGTGCAGCAGGTTTGCGGCAAGTAGCAGATGATTTGTTGCAAAAACAATGTGTAAAAGAAATAGCCCAATTCCGCCGCGATCGCCTGACGTTGGCACTAGCATTTTTATTGCCATTCATTACCTTAGTAATTTTTGGTTTTACCATTAGGTTAGAGAGTAAAGATATTCCCTTAATTGTGCAAGATTTGAACCGCACAAACTTAAGTAGCATTTCTTTATTAATTTACCAATGATACAAACTTCTGGAGCCTTTATCAACAATTAGTTAAGCGCTAGCAAGCAGAAACTATTCAAAAACTTTAGCTCAAGAAAAGGTTATATCCTGTGGTCGTTCCATGATTACTTCATGCGATCGCGACAAGCTGATTTGGATAACTGCACGAGTGCATTAAGTGAAAGTGTTGCAGATGCACTAGAAGAAAAAAATATTAAACAGGTAAAGGTGCTAGTGCAACGGTATGGCGTACCACAAACTATAACCCTACGTGTTTTTAAATCTGCTTATACTGGTTATACTGGAATGTCTCTGGAGTGGGTAGAATGCCTTGAGAGCGATGCTGACATTGATGAAGAGTCGATGCAGTCGGTGATTAATCCGGGTGCGATAAAAGTTTTGCAAGCGATCGCCCTGGCGCAGCTTTGCAAGATGTTAGAAGCACAGGGACGCACCAGTAAATTAGAAAACAGCTTAGAATTACTCTCACAACTCTATCAAGAATATGAACAAGTTAAAACCACCTTACAAAAAGAACTTGTGAAGGAAGTACTATGAAAGCCAATGCTCAAGAAAGCCAATCTTTAGTTCTAATTGTTGATGATGAACCTTTTATCCGCATGATATTGCGGCATTTTTTAGAACGAGAAGGCTATCAAATAGCGGAAGCTGAAAATGGTATAGAAGCAATAAAAGTTTTTAAGCAATTAGATCCTGATATAGTACTCCTTGATGCCCTAATGCCAGATATGGATGGGTTTGAGTGTTGCACTCACTTGGAGCTTCTTAATCGTAGTAAGCACACTCCAATTTTAATGATTACAGGGCTTGAGGATCAAGAGTCAGTTGACCGTGCATTTGAAGTGGGGGCAATGGATTATATTACCAAACCAGTCCATTGGGCAGTTTTGCGACAACGGGTTAAACGCTTGATTCAGCAATCTCAGTTACAGCAAAAACTAGAAGCCGTTAATCTGGAATTACAGCGATTAGCTACTATCGATGGATTAACTCAAGTAGCTAACCGCCGATGTTTTGAAGAGTATTTTAACCAAGAGTGGCAGCGTATGAAACGGGATCAATCCCCCCTTTCTCTGATTCTCTGCGATGTTGATTTCTTCAAATTATATAACGATACCTATGGTCATCGGGTAGGCGATCGCTGTCTTCAAGAAATTGCTAAAGCCATCAAAGATATCATTAAGCGTCCTGGAGATTTAGTTGCCCGTTATGGTGGGGAAGAATTTGCTGTGATTTTACCAAACACAGACACCGAGGGGGCGACTCATGTTGCCGACAATATTTGCCATGCTGTCCGCACACTAGCAATTCCTCATATAAATTCCGAAGTTAGCCCTTATGTAACCTTGAGTGCCGGGTTTACGACAGAAATTCCTCAGTCAGATTCTGACATGGAAGAAATGATTTCCGCCGCCGATCGGGCATTGTATCAGGCAAAGGCAGCAGGACGCGATCGCTTTGTGCAAAATATTTTATTACCAAAAAGCAAAAATTCCCGCTAGTGCGCCAGCAATATTTATTAATTTCAATAATAAATAATACTCCTGCTTTTCATATCCTCTCCTGACAACAGCTTTTAGTCTTAACTGAACCGTATTGGATTGTAAGGTTTATTTACATGAAAACTTTATAAAAATTATCTAGGAACACACTGTTATATTCATATCTTGCACCAAGAAAAATTGATGTGACAAATATAACGAAAAAGCCTTTTCTTAAAGCCAAGGGGCAACTTGGTATAAGATATTGTCCTGGCACGCCCGCTATTGGAAGTAATTAGCTACTCCTTAATGTCTCACAAAAAGTTCACTATCCCCAGACGCAAGATTTCTCGCGTAAAGTCACAGGAATACCCGATAGTTGCATCGGCAAGAAACTTGCCAGCCAAACACTCTTTTGTTACTCCATAACCCCCAAGAATTTCAACTGCTGTTTGTGCGTTTTTGATTGCAACATCCACTGCAAAGGTCTTGGCGGCTGGCGCTTTGATTGTGGCGGCAAGTTGGGGAGAAGTTTCTGCTGTAACTGCTGCATCCCATACTACCAGTCGTGCAGCTTGGGTGTTAATCATCATGTCCGCTAATTTTAAAGCCACTGCCTGATGTTCGATAATTGGACGACCCCAACTGACTCTTTGCTTGGCATAATTTAAAGCATACTCATAAGCAGCACGAGCCAAACCAACATAAGAAGCTGCCAGCCCAATAGCTACTTCTGGAAGCAACATCAGTAGTTTTCCTGCTTCTCCTTCTTGTCCAATCAGATTTTCCGCAGGGATTGGCACGTTATCCAGATAAATCTCAGCATGATGAGAAGCTTTCCAACCAATCATCTGTGTCTTTTTGCCAAACTTAATCCCTGGTGTATCTGTTGGAACGTAGAAGATAGACAAACTTTCGTGCAATGGTTTATCCATCGCTGTACGGGCAATAATAAAGTAGGCATCCGCAATCCCAGCATTTGTAACTAACGAAGATTTTGTTCCATTGAGAATGTATCCATTGCCCTCGCGTGCTGCAAAGGTCTTCATCCCAATATTGGGATCTGGGAGCGGGCAGAATATATCTGAGGTGGCGACATTAGGCTCACTCTCTGCGGCGCTGAATAGATGTGGTGTTCCAGATTTGACAAAAGATAGTATTCGTCTTTGCTGTTCTTGGGTTGCAGCTCTGCTAACAAACAGTGACATAGCTGCGGTGAGATTAAAGTAGCTACAAGCAATGCTGACATCAACAGCGCCTATTTCTTCTAACACTACAGCCAAGTCTATGCAGTTTCCACCTAAACCTCCTAGCTCCTTTGGAACCATTAAGGATGTAAATCCTAATTCACCTCCCTTATAGAAAACGTGTTTGCAAAAATCCCAAGGTTCCATCTCTGGATTGTTAGACTCTTCAATTATCTGAACAATAGGCCCAATCTCGTTTTGAGCAAAGTCACGCGCAAGAGACTGCAACATCTCCTGTTCTTGAGTGAGGCTGAAGTCAATCATTTTTTATTTTCTCTTTATTTCTATAGTGCAAATATACAACTTTCTTTGATGTACTATAGCCTTATAATTAGTATCAAAATATCGATTTTGTAACCAAATTTTCCTATTTAAACTTTGTGTACAAATAGAAAAGCCTTTGTATATACTAGCTTTAGGATATGTACGTCTCTTTCAACAAGTAAGTACAAAAGAAAAATAAATCAAAAATACCTATAAAAAAATCAATTACTATAGCCTATTAGAATATATCTACTAAATTAGATAAGCTTATCCCGCATTTAAAACAGGCTATATTGAGTTGATTTTAATTATCCAAAGAATTATAGGCAAGATTAAGTTTGGTGGCTGACTCTTCTAATAAGCGTTGTTCATGAGCATTTCTTGGTAACACCAGTTGGCGCTCAATACCTATTGAGCTAATGATACATGGAAGCCCAAAAACAACTTCAGTCCCAACTCCATAGCTAGAATCTGCTCTCACTGATACTGGAAATATCTGTTTTTCATCTCGCAGGATGGTATCAATTAACTGACAAACTGCTATTGATATGCCATAGCTAGTATTTCCTTTACGTTCAGAAATGTTATAGCCTCGCTTACGGGTTAACTCTGCATACTCTTGGTGAATTTGTTCCAGCGTTTCTCCTTGTGGTATAGGAAATTCAGCTAACCTAATTCCCCCAATAAATGCACTAGACCAAACGACAAATTCACTGTCTCCATGCTCTCCAATCACATAAACATGAACATCAAGTTTTGCAACATTCAGTCGCTTACCAAGTTGATATCTCAGTCTAGCAGTATCAAGAACGGTTCCTGAACCGAAAATTAGGTTTTCTGCTCTTGTGGAACTGGCGATCGCAATCCGTGTTAGTACATCCACTGGATTGCTAACAATAAGCACAATTGAATTCGGTGCAACTCGATCCAATTCTTTCATCGTTGAACGTATGATCTCTGCATTGTCACTCAACGTATCTAATCGGCTCTGTCCACGTTTCGGCTGTACCCCAACAGTTACGACAATTACATCAGAATCAGCTAAATCCTCATACTTATTTGATGGTGTAATCTCCATCTCTTCAAGCAAGGGAATGCTATCTTCAATATCCCATGCTTGCCCCTCAGCTTTTGATAAGGTTCGGTCAAAAAGCACGACTCTTACACATTTACGGAGTAGCACTAAAGCATTTGCTACGTCTGCACCCACATTCCCTGCACCAATGACCCCGATCTTGGATGTTTTGCTACTCATGTCGTATCTACCTTTTTTGTAACTGTTTTTCGCTTTGGGTTAAGAATATAACTGATATTGTCCAAAATCACGCAATTTGGCAATTGAATTGTGCAATCATTCCATCCAACAGTGCCATAAATTAATCCCCCTAGCGATCGCAATTCCCAAAAACTAAGCTTAACCTCTTACTGATAACACCTCACTCATGCCTCCGATAGCCCACATCAGTACAATTTTCGGCAATAAAAGAGAAAAACAAATCAATTGGGAAAGCGATGGACTACGACTGCTAGGGCAAATTCAGCGGAGTTCGACTTCAAACTTCGGCGTAGCTTCAATTAATATGTTGCACACTGACTATATAAAAGTAGAAGTCAAAGCGATCGCTCAAATTATTTCTTTGTTTTTAATGCCTGCTGGCTCAATTGCATTACAATATTTTGGGGCAATGGATCTATTGCAGCATCAGTAGGCAGAGCTTTTATTAAAGCTGTTACCTCTTCTTGAGTTTGATATTTTCGCTGGCTCCAAGCACCAGCCATCTATTTAGCCACTCTACATTCCTATCCTGCCGCTTGGTCTTCAAAATCTTGTATTTAAGCAACAGAATTGACTATTGAGGACGAATTGGAATTTTACCCACCAATTGGGGCAACTACCGCATCTTCATAGGCAGTATTAATTGCGATTTCTTTCCAATCCTCAAATTCTTTGCGCTCGACCGTCCGCTTTTGCTCCCATAAGCTGTAAGCGTCTGAGCCGAGCATTAAACGCAGTGGTGGATTTTCTGATTCAATAGCTTTAATCATTGCCAGTGCTGCTTTTTTTGGGTCGCCTGGTTGTTTTCCATTGCCACCGTAGAGATATTCTCGAATCGGATCGATCACCGCTTTGTAATCATCAATTTCTGTTTCCGGCTGCATATTGGCATCTCCAGCAAAGTTGGTGCGAAACGCGCCTGGCTCGACAATTGTTACATTAATACCGAGTGGTTTGACTTCATCACGCAAGCCTTCAGCAAAACCCTCGACTGCAAATTTCGTCGCGCAGTAGAGAGCAAATCCGCCGATCGAAGCCAAACCGCCAATAGAAGTAATATTGATAATATGTCCAGATTTCTGGCGGCGCATGACGGGTAAGACTGAGCGTGTCATTTCGATTACACCAAAGCAGTTAACTTCAAACTGTTTTCTAATCTGCTCCGATGAAAAACCTTCTAAAGCACCAAGAGAACCAACTCCTGCATTGTTTACTAGAACATCAATACGTCCAAAGCGTTCGATTGCGACTTGAACAGCTTCCTGTCGCTCTTGGGCGTTGGTTACATCCAGCCGAACGGCAATTGCATTCTCTTGGTTTGCTTGTGCCAATTGAGCAACTTGTTCGGGTTTTCGTGCCGTCAACACAACTTTGTCGCCGCGTTCTAAAACCGCTTCTGCTAGAGCGCGACCGAATCCGGTTGATGTTCCAGTGATCAAATAAACTTTGCTCATAAGGCTCTAAAGAGTTAATGGCTTTTGAGTAAGTACAAATACAAACATTGTCAAATCAAACTGACTGAAGGTCAAGTGCAAAGATGTAGCAATCGCTGTTCTCAAGACAGCATAGGCATCATTAGGGGGAACATAAGTGTTGAATTGCAGATGTTACATGAGTTAAAAAAATCTATTCTCTATTTTCTCCCTATACTGATTATCTTTTACTATCAATCTAATTTTATTCCTTAAGATAGATGATTTTTTTATTAAATTATTATTTTTTAGCGCAGTTGTCCATCATAAATTTAATACTATTTTTATTATTTCCATAGATTTTTTCAATAGCTAAAACTCTAGTGTTAAACAGCAAATAAGATTACAATAATTTGTTAATTGCTGGATGTAGCAATTTGTACTTGATTAAATTTGAAAGTTATTAGGTTAGGTAAAGCGAAAAGTTTAAGTATGTCCTGTACCTTTTCGCTTTACCTCACCCAATAAATTTGGCGAACTATTAGGTATCAAGAAATAATGTTGAAACGTCGCACAATACTAGTTGGTTTAGCTGCGCTTGGCTTAACGTTAGCTGTTAGTACACAAGTTAATGGACAATCTACTAGCGGGCCAGAAGCTTGGCAAAGTGTCTACAATGAGGCGGCTGCTGGGGCAACAACGATAGTTACAGTTCCACTTTTGAACACCTTATTATCATCTATCTTGCAAGTAGTCTTAAAATTTGCAGGTTATTGGGGTGGTTAACCCGCATTTCTCATACTCAAACAGAGAAAGAGCCTAAATAAAGACGAGTGCAATGTAATTTTTGAGTAATTCCTGCGGTTGCGATCGCGTTTCGCCCGCTGTAGGCGAGTGCCTGACTATATCTCTTACTTGAAGAGCGCAGATTATCCCATAGCCAAATATTCCAAAAACCGTGAGGAGTTTTCTTTCCATGTTCAAACCTCGCCCAATTTTTAGCGCCTTAGTTGCAATTATCCTAACGTTTGTCATAGGTACACAGATACATAAACAACCCGCAGTTGCTGCTGGTGGGGCTTGTAATCCAACGGCGAATAACCTACCTGTATGTCCAAGCACAGCACCTTCAGAGTCAGCTAGTTTCATTGACCCAACTGCAACAATCACCAATCCAACAAATATTAGCTTGGGCGAAAAAGTCTATGTTGCACCATTTTCCGAGTTAGACGCTACTACTGCTCCCATTAGGATTGCAGAAGATTCTAATGTCCAAGACCAAGTGAAAATTACAGCTTCGGGAACCGGAGTGGAGATTGGGCCACGAGTCATTATGGCACACATGGCCATTGTCAAAGGTGCAGCCAAAATCGGTACTCAAGGCTCAACAGGGCCTTTTACCGACCCGATTAGCAATGCTCAGTTCAACAACGATATTCCAGAGACATTTCTCGCTTTCAACTGTGAAATAGACGGTGCAACTGTACAAAGAAACACGGTAATCAACTTTCTCTCACGGGTTGGCCCTGGTGTTACCTTGCCTTCCGGGAAAGTAGTCCTGCCAGGTAAAAACGTCACAAATAACTTTGAAGCTACTAGCGGCAGTTTGGGGAAAGTGGCAAACCTGACCCAAGCCGACGTTGCATTAATGGAAGGCATTATTGAAGTCAATGAAGCATTTGCCAAAGGTTACACAGAATTAGCTAGAGCAGATTTGACAAACGTACAAGGGATAAATTTCGCTCCAGTCACAGCTTTTAACCCTGGAGGTCTGCCGCAGATAGGTGGGATTGTTACTCGTGATCCAAACTTCCGTAACCGCATCATCGGCAACCTCGTTCTGCAAGATCCTTTAGGGAGCCTTACTGAGAAAATAGGTAATAGAATTTCGCTGCGTGCTGATGAAGGTCAACCTTTTAATGTTGGGTCAATTGCTGGGATGGCAAATGATGTTGTCTTTCACGCATTAGAAACCACTAGTTTGACTCTTGGTAATGGAGTTGGTTATGGGCCTCGCGCTCTAGTTCATGGCGGTAGGCAGGTTGTCAATGGTGTTGCTAATGGCCCTGAAACTAGCATAGGTGATGCCGTAGGGCTAGGGCCGAACTCTGTTATATTCCGCGCCAGCATTGGCAACAGATCAGCAATTGGGCAAAGAAGCGCAGTCTTCAATTCTACATTAGCTCCCAGAACAGAGGTGCGTTCTCGAACAATCTATGCCGACAACGGCAGCATGATTCTACCTGTGGAGTGGTAAGGAGAGACTACTTTCACTCCTATACCAGCCGTGTTCTTAGCTGCTCGTTGTGTAGCGTGGATCTCTTTTATGACGGCTGGTATCTTTTTTCTTGGCTTGTGCCTAAGCAATTAACTTTTGCATAATTTATGAATCTGAAAATCTTGTCGTTAGTGCAATTACAATGCCTACGATTGATGCTGCTGTTAACTTTGATATTTGGGCTGATAGTAATTGTTGATGATGGTTCATCTATAGCTGCACAGAAGGTTGGGCAACCAGGATTTATAAACCCTGTAACTGCTGATATCACCTCCAGTCAGCCTCAAGTGGTACAACCTTCAGTCACCGGACTTGTGTCTACATTGTCGGATGAAGTCGAGGAATTACCAGCTCAGTTAATTCGCTGGTCGACTTACTGGCAACTTTGCTGGGAAGCATATCCTGAAGCTGAAGCATACGAACTGCAAACGGTGCTTATGGAAGGCAAGTCTCCCAAGTTCAAACGACAAAGCGATCGCTGCTTTCGTATACAAGCTGCATCTAATGAAAACCAAAAATCACAAGGATTACTCAACCGTGATTTAATCTTGTTAATGCATAAAATTCAGCTTGGTTATCGAGTGCGAGCTGTCTTAGATAACAACCGCGTTAGTGAATGGTCTCAAGTAATGGCAGTTGGTGCAACTACTACCTCTGAATTGAATGGTACTAATAACACCTGTAATAGCGATTGTGGCACCAAAGATAGCATCGGCAGTCATGAAAAACGGGAAGATTGACAAGAGTCCCCTGAATTAGTTCGTCACACATACTGGTGTTGTTAGTGCAACATGAATGCCTAACTCAATATACAAATCTGAGACAGTAATAGTTATGCTTCCCCTTGAACAATTGTTTTGTCCTTGTTGTACTCCAGCCATATTGCATTTGCTGACTCAATCCGAGCTGACTCAGCACATACTCCAATTAAGAACGGGGTCACTTGCTGCGGCTATCAGAAGGAATCAAAAACAGCAGCAGCTATCTCTATCCGTAGCAGGGCAAACGCATCTAAATATTGACGAGTCTAGCTAAAAATCTACCCCTCGTTTGAGTTCTACACCTTGATTAGCATAGTGTTTATGGCAGTAAACCTCTGAGTGAACGCTAGCCAAGTCGAAGTATGCGGGTGGATTTTGGCAGCGACCAGTAATAATAATTTCGGTGTCGCGGGGTTTGCGGAGCAAAGCTTGGACAATAGGTTCAACAGGGAGTAATTCTAAGTCAACGGTGGGGTTTAGTTCATCAAGAATAATAGTTTTATACAACCCAGAGGCGATCGCAACTTTCGCAATTTCCCAACCCCGTTCGGCTTCTACATAATCTAATTCTTGTCGGGAATTTCGCCAGACGATGGCATCTCCACCACAGCGCTGATGATCCACCACTTCTGGATATGACTGCTGCAAGGCGGCGATCGCTGCATCTTCTGTGTAGCCGCTACCACCTTTGAGCCATTGCATAATCAATACACGGGTAGATCCTGGATGATTGATTCCTCTACCAATTGCTTGTAAAGCTTTGCCCAAAGCACTAGTAGATTTACCTTTACCAGCACCAGTATAAATTTCAATTCCTTCCAGGAAGAGGGCTTTGGCTGTTGGATGGTGATGAGGTTTCATTTCTGAGTGCAAATCTGCAATATCCAGCAACTTTTGCGGTGCGGCGCGTCCGGTGGCAATAATTTCCAACTCTTGGGGTTTGGATTTTAATGTCTTTACTACTTCATCTACTGGTAGTAAACCCAAATCTAGAACGGGGTTAATTTCATCCAAGACGACTACTGAATATAAACCACTCGCGATCGCACCTTTGGCTACATCCCAACCCCGCATCGCTTCATCTCGGTCAAAGGTGGTAATTTCTTCTGGGCCAAAAAATTCCGCTCTTCCAGTGCGAACCTGATCAATTAAATGAGGAAACCCGCGTTGCAAAGCTGCGATCGCGCCATCTTCGTCATAATCACGTTCCGGCCCTTTTAAAAACCGCAGTAGTAAAACGCGGTTAGAATTGCTAGGTGTATTTATCCCCAAGCCAATAGAGCGCAAAACCACTCCTAAAGCCGCTTGGGACTTACCTTTACCTATGCCATCATAGACGTGAATTTGACCAATGAGCCGTTCCTGACGCACTTGCGCCGTGCGAATACCAATACCGTTCCTTGTCATCTCTGGAAATGCTATAACGTGGCAGTCTTTAATCTTACCTAACGTCTTGTAATCTTAGGTAAAGAAACTACTCCTCTAGCGCGACCGTATGATGTATTAATAATATCAATAAAATATCTTGGCACACCAGCATAGTAAAGGATAAGAACAATGTGATAATTTCCCCCATCACCCTCACTATCCCAGTTATACTCTCTACAGTTAACCCTTACCCTTGACCATTTATGCCTGAAAGTTGGATGCTTCCCAGGATTTTTCCTATTGGTGGAATTCTGTTTCACTTTTTATTTGTACTGATTGCCATACCTATCGAAGCGTATGTTTTAAACAATAGACTAAAATTTGACAAAAAAACTAGCATTTTTTATGCCATTTCTACCAATCTGTTTTCTAGCGTAATTGGTTGGTTCATATTTTTTGTATCAGAACCAATGTTGCCAATACAGATGAAATCAGAATTAATTAATTATATGTTATTTAATAATTTTAAATCAGCGAATACACAAACCATAGTGATTTTAACTGCTTGTATAATTTTCTTTGCTACTTTTTTGATGAAATTTTTAATTTTAAGGGTATTACTACTATCATTGAGTGAAAAATTTGCTAAAAAACAAGAGCAACCTCAAACATCTCAACGGCGACGATGGCGTAATTTTAGCAGTGCTAAATTACAAAATACAAATTTAGTGATTACTACATTAATAGCAAATTCTTTGAGTTATAGTGCTATAACTATTATTTTACTTTTTCGTTCAAAATAGCAAGAACTTACTTCATCATTTAAAGGAAGACTATTAATTAATCAGGTGGGGAAGGATAAATATGAATGCGCTACTTAAAGATGTATTTGGGGCTTTTAAATTTGTTGAAAGGCTTTATGCAGGAATTAGAAAGGTATTAATTCCACCCAAAGCTTATTCTTGGCAAACATTTGTTTATTTGAGTGTTTTTTCTTGGATAGTTTCATATTTTGCTATAGGTTATATCAAAGATATAATTGCTTTTTTCGGTTGGTTATTTTTAATTGCAGGCACAGCTTGGTACACAACTGAAGATCCTTTGAGGGTTCCAGGTACTTTTATGCCAGTCGGGGCAGTGATCACTGGATTTTTAGTGAGCGTTTTTGCATTTGGAAATCAAGAGGACGTAATTACACCAAGAACAATCGTTTTTTGGCCAACAATCTCAGCGTTAATTACGGCAATACCAGAGTTTATTGAAGGGAATGATACCGATGCAAAAGCTCGAATTCCTAAACCAGAAGATCGGCAAAGAATCATAGTTTTAGTTGCTAGTAGTATGCTGCTAAGTTGCTGGATTCAGTTTTATTTTGTAATGGATAATTGGTTACGGCAATATCCCAGCTTGGAGGCAGATACTTTCAAAGGTAGTACGATTGTTGTGAGAACAGAAGAACAAGTAAAAATCCCACGAAACGGCGCTGTAATTCTAGAGAGACTTCAACCAATAGTAGTAAGTCAAATAGCCCAAAGACCTTGGTCAGAAGTAGAGAAATGGCTGCTTCCTGAGGAATATCGAGTAGAAACTCTGGGTAGAGAAGTAATTCAAAAGAACCTGGCCAAATATGAAGAGAAGGAACTATGGCGTGTTGAACCGCGTATAGATAATACTAAGTCTGGATATATATTAAATTTATTAAGTATTTGGACAGGCCCAAGTTCTAACCCACGGGGTTATTACTTGCAAAAATCTTGTCGCATTGAACCAGTTGCAGCAACTAGTAATTCGGGCAATAACATTACAGCTGCAGAAATTGAATGCGATCGCGCTAGTAAATTAATCCCTGGAGCACCGCCTCCAAGAAGATGAGGGAGCAGGGGGAGAAGAACTAATGGCTTATGATCAGTGACCAATGACTAATAATTAATAACAAATGGCTATTAACAGAATTTTTTTCCTAGCAAAGAATGTATTTCAGGAAGTGGTACGCGATCGCATCCTATATATTATTGGTTTTTATGCGCTAATACTCGCCATTGCCTTCCGTGTCCTTCCTGAATTTGCAGCAACGACTGAAGGCAAAATGTTTCTAGATTTTGGCATGGCGGCGATGAATGTTATCGGGTTAATTGTGACGATATTTGTTGGTACGGGACTGGTTAATAAAGAAATTGAAAAACGCACTATTTTGGTGCTAATTGCTAAACCTGTCAGCCGCAGCGAAATTATTATCGGCAAATACTTGGGTTTATCCGCAGTATTAGCTGTACTTGTCGCCACAATGACAGCAATTTATCTGGTATTTCTGAAATTTGGTAACATTCCTCATCCAACTACGAGCATTTTAATTGCTGCAATTTTCTTATTGTTGCAGTTATCATTAATCACTGCTGCGGCTATTCTCTTCGGTGTTTTTAACGCTTCACTGCTAGCAACTGTTTTAACCTTTGCGGTATATTTAATCGGAAATATTACCCAAGATTTAGTAGAACTTGGTCGTCTGAGCCGCAACCCTGGTATGGAACGTCTAACTCAAGGTTTGTTTCTCATCTTGCCAAATTTATCTCGATTAGATTTGAAAAATGATGCCGTTTATGGTCTGCAAGCACTACCTGACGCAACTGCACTGATTACAAATGCTAGCTATGGCTTACTTTATAGTGCCATGTTGTTAGCGATCGCTATTTTTATCTTCTCACAACGTGAGTTTTAGTCATTGGGCATTGGAGCAAATAGAAAGTTCTTCTCTCGTAACAAATGACAAATGACAAATGACTATTGACTAATAAATAACTATCTGAGGTTGCTCAATTTTGCCATCAGGCATGATAGTATCCCGCAGCTTTGCATAAATCAGGTTTGTCTCCCAAAGGTTTGCTTTACTCAAGTTTGCCTTGGTTAAATTTGCCCATGTTAGGTCTGCACCAGTTAAGTTAGCCTCAGTTAAATTAGCTTCTAGTAGTTTTGCTCCACATAGCTTTGCTCTTGTGAGATTTGCTCTAACTAAATTAGCTTCAATCAGCGATGCTTCAATTAATTTGGCTTCGCTTAAGTCTGCTTCTCTCAAATCCACATCGCATAAAGAAGCACCCCAAAGATTACTACCTGTGAATTTCGCCCGCCATAAGAAAGTTCCGCACAAATTTGCTCGTGTTAAATCAGCATTAATCAAATTAGCTTCGCACAAAGATGCTTCATATAAATTAGCTTCACGTAGGCTAGCTTGCATCAAATTTGCACCGCTTAAATTAGCACGAGTGAGGACACAGCCACACAAACTTGCATTACGCAAATCTGCTCCTATGAAGTTAACACCACTTAAATCAATTCCTTTCAGGTCGATTCCACGCAAGTCACATCCACTGAAATCTCGGCGCTGAAAATATTTATCTGTGATTTGACTTAATATAAATTCCTGTTGATCAGCATAATTTTTCATGGTATTCACCTCTGGGTGTAATTTATCTCAAAGGTCAGTGTGATAGTTACCGTATATTGAGAGTACACCGCAAATGGAGATTAGCTCAGTAAATAACCAGAAAAAAATTCCTAATAAATCGCTAAGAACTTGAAAATACGTTTTTTAAGTGGTTTTTAAAACAAAAAATGCTGACATAGGTCAGGAAACATTGATAAGTCAAGTAGAATTAAGTTGTCGGTAAGAATAACTTAAACTATGTGTTTGATAGTGTAATAAATATTTAAATTAATTCATTGAAAGCGGCGGAAAAGTCCATCCCCAGGTGTCTGTAGAGGGATAGTCGTCCCGTCGCTTGGGGCATACATAGGGCATTGGTACCTTCTTCCCCATGCCCAAAAACTCCACCCACAAGGGGGTGGAGTTTTTCATAGTTTACTATGACCCTTTTACCCTTTCTGCCTGCCGATTTTGGTTTTGTCTATCAGGGATGAGTCGCTCCAATGCACGGGCAATCCAGGGCAAAAATGCGATCGCTAGCGTCACTCCCAGCACGTTAAATATTAATTGGGCATTTGCAATTTGGCGGGCAATATCATCCCCTGCACCCGCTAACTGAGAAATCCATTGGGCAAGTACTGCCAATTGACTGGCAAATAAAATTCCTACAGCAGCGCAAACAAGGTTAAATAATAAATGAAAAATACCTGTGCGTACTGCCGGGCGATCGCGTCCAAATGTCGCTACCAGTGTGTCAGCACAAGTGCCAACTTCAGCACCCAGCATTAACGCCACACCTGCGGGTAATGAGATTAATCCTTGACTAGCCAAAATAATAATAATCGCAACGGTAGCAGAGGAAGATTGAACTAAGACTGTAAACAGCGCCCCAACTCCGGCACCTAACAGCGTGTTGTTCCCCAACGTTTCCATCCATTTGATAAATGGCTTGTAGTCCTTGAAAGGTTCCATTGCGGTTTCAATTGTATCAAGTCCGAAAAACAGCAAGCCGATGCCAAGAATAACTAATCCAATTTGCTTCCAGCGTTCTTTCTTACCCAAAAGAATTAGTAATAAACCAACAAACATTGCGATTGGCGCATACTCGCTAATTTTAAAAGCAACTATTTGAGCGCCAAGAGTTGTGCCAATATTGGAACCCAATACCACGCCCAGAGATTCTACAAATGACAGCAAACCAGCACTCACCATTGCAATCACAATAATAATTGTCACTGAGGAGGAATCTAATATTGTTGTCGCCACCGCGCCAGTTGCTACTCCAGCATAGCGATTGGTGGTGAATTTGCTAATTAGACTTTTGGCGCGATCGCCTGCGATCGCTTCTAGCCCTTCAGCCATTCGTGTTACACCATACAAAAACAGCACTAGCCCCGCCAGCGCCCCTGTGATGATTTTGAAAATATCTAATACCTGTCCTTCTCCTTTAGACTCAGTGCTTTTACCCTGTTGACTATTTTTCGTTGCTTCCCCAGAATTCTGAGATTGCTTATTGTTTTTCTGTTGTGCTTCTTCTACTCCAGCAGGAATCTGAGCATTAACACTAATTTCTAAAGGTGCTAATGGCCCATCAATCCAATGCAAATTCTTTCCTAAGATAGAAGGGGTAACAATAAAAGCTGCAACTACAATACTCAAGATGAAACCGACCAACACTCTTTTTAAACTTTTCGTTAAGAACATAATCTTTGCTCTAAAAACTGTTATTTTTTGAATCATGAATAGTGAATAAAGAATTAATATGTCAAATCTTGAGAAGCCAAACAGCAATTTTATGTCTTGTACAACAAGTATCAAGCTAATTTAAACTTGCTTAACCCTAACGGCAAGCAAGATATATAATACGTAATTTATTTATATATAAACAATCTCAGAAATTGCTTCATCACTAAACATTCAAAATTTACTATTCTTTTAACATTGATGACTTGCATCTTAAGAAAGAGATTAATAAGTAGATGTCACCCTTTAATGAAGATTTAAACTCAATTTAAACAAACATTAATACTTAACGCAATTAGGACAAATGTTGTAATAAAAATTGTAGCGTTAATCATTCCAAATGAAAGTTTTACTGTTTGCAGTGCTAAAAAATTACTGATTTTAGAGAGGTTTTTGCTTGGGTGCAGTACATTTTTGACTTCTCTCCTCAAAGGAGGAGGCTTTGATTCTTACTACTCAACGCTAGTAGGGAGGGGGTTGGGGAAATGCACTTTTTTAAACATGGGATGAGCTTAAAGGGATCTAGAACTTTTGATGCCGACAAGAGGACTTTTAAATCTTCTTACGTGATCGCAACTTTAAAACCAGTTAATAACGAGATTACCAAGATAAGGCTATGTCTACGATGGGCTACGCCTATGCATTTTAAAAGCAGTACTAATTGTATCTTAATTATTAATAATTAAAGAGGTTCTAAAAATTATTTTGATATTTGTTCAGGTATTCATCCTATGCACATAATTTAAATTTGATTGCAAATGTAGCCGAAATAAGGTTATTCTGTAAAATCTTTATATGCTAAATTATAGAGAATTAGCATCTGCAATTTTGTCACCATTGTAACTTTGCAGAATTTACTTTCAGCTTCTAAGTAATAAAAATCTTTATGAGTAGCTTAGTCTTATTATTAATTGGGTTAGGAACTTTCTTCTTTGCTTTGAGGAGTAAAGAAGAAATTCATCGCATTGCGACTATGGTAACTGGGACAATTTTTCTGATTTGGGGATTTGCTCTAGCCCCTTTGTCATTTCAATTAGCATTTGAGATAATCTCAGTTTTAGCCACTTTCTTTGTTTGTATGCGATGTTTAGGTTGTGGTTTAAACCAAGATTGATTTTCAACTTGATCAAGTATTAACTTCCTAAATATTTGCTCTTTTTGAACATTCCTACTTGTTAAAATTATCTCTGTTGATGGAATCTGTACCTTTTGCCGGAACCTGTAAAACTTCTCCTGCACGCAATACTTTGATATTTCCTTTCTGTCCGACTTTCATCTCCAGTGAGCCACTCAAGACCTCAAAGATTTCTGTCTTAGTATCGTGGTAGTGCAGGGGGCTACCTTGCGATCCCGGTGGCAGTTCAAAATAGAATTTTACATACTCACCATTAGTATCATCAGTTGAGCAAAGAATCTTCATGCGATGTGGCATTTTTGCTAGGCTTTTCTGAACCAAGCGCATTCCACCGCGCCTTTAAGCGATGGACAGGAAAAACCCCACAAGCATACAGGTCACTTCACTATAGCAGTTGATTGTCATTAGTCATTTACAGAGAACAAATGACTAACGACTAACTCTTTACTCAACCCGCTTAACTTCAAATCCCCGCAACCCTTCCGGTTCTTCATACTCAACCACTACATCTTTAACCACAGCAGCAGGTGGCCCAGAATGACACCAGCGAACCATGTCATCTACAACATCTCGCGCTCCTTCAAAGACTGCTTCTACTCGATTATCGGGGAGATTCCGCACCCAACCGGTTAACCCCAACTGACTAGCTGTATCCACAGTGGAATAGCGATAACCCACTCCTTGGACTCGGCCAGAAATGAATACATGGGCGCGGATGATCTTTGGCAGTGTTGTGGAATTCTGCATAGACTGGTCTAATCTTTACGATTCCAGTCTACCTAGTTTAGGTATACACAACCTGTTTTTAACTTCAACTGGCGAAATTAATCATCGTCATCGTCGTCATCATCGCCGCGATGTCTGTACTCACGGTCATCGTCATCATCGCCGCGACCTTTGTACTCACGCTCATCGTCATCATCGCCGCGACCTTTGTACTCACGCTCATCATCATCATCGCCGCGACCTTTGTACTCACGGTCATCGTCATCATCGCCGCGACGTTTGTACTGGCGATCGCGATTATCCCACTCTTCATCACCTCGTTTCTGCTTGTCACCGACTATATTTCTGAACATATCCCCTATTCCCATAATTTCCCTCCTGAGTTAGCAAATCTCTTGATTCAGGGTCACTTTAGTAGTTTGTCTAATGATTGTGGCGGATAAATCTTCCAGCAGATGTAGATAAAAATAAAATTATCCCTATCTTTAGGAGTGTCACAGAGTAGTGATAAAGTATTTTTCAATACCTACTAACTGTAGTTAATTTAATTAATCAGTAACCAGTTTTTCAACTTGGAATTTTGAATTGTCTATGTCTAAACTGCCACCACTTAATAAAGAAACAATTTGGGCAATTATTGACGAGAAACTTGATGATGCTACAGTCAATCAATTGCTATGGCATTATTTAGGGTATCGCTATGATTCCTCAACTGCACAATGGGACACTAGCCAAGTTGCGCCAGAATGGCAGGGTGAGTACCCACAACCACCAAATTTCATTGAATCTCGCCCTGCAACAGTCAAGTTGACCCGTTCCATTCCTGCTGAAAATAAACAAATGCTCAAAGAAAAACTGGGTTTCAAAGGTTACAAAATTGGTGAATTTGGACCTCGGCAAACTCGCAGAGCGACGGCGGCAAATTGGTTGTTAAGTTATATGCAACAAACTTACGGCAAAATTGAGTAATCCTAGACAGCAGATATTTAGCAAACAATATCTTATTTTTACTGAATATCTGCCATTTAAGAAATTAATAAAAAGCCATTAATCTATTTTCAATAGCATTTTAAGCTTAGTAGTATTATGGGCATCTGGATATTAGTTAAAAAAATAAATGTGATAAACAGTCAAAAAACGCCAAAAACAGTAATTATTTACAAAATTTTTTATAAAACCATCCTCAAGATAGAAGCGCTAATTAAATAATTATTTCTGTAGAGCGATTTGCAAATTGAATTGAGCATCAGAAAATATTTTTATCAACTCTTGGTATTACAAACACTTCTATGGCAAAGCCAATTGAATTTAATTTATTTGCACCTTACAACAAAGGAGTATCATTAATTGGTTCTTTTTCTGATTGGCAAGAAATATCAATGGAAAAAGGTGACGATGGTTATTTTCGTACAAGTGTTCAACTAGAAGACGGTGTTTATAAATATAAATTTCGCGTCCAGTCAAATTCATGGTTTTTTGAACCAGAACAATGGGTTGATGTTACAGATCCTTATGCAACCGATATAGATGAACTAAGTGGAAAAGATGATGGTGTTGTCCGGATCAAAGATGGCGAAAGAATTACCGATACCTATGTTTGGCAACATGATGATAAACCTTTACCTGCTGACCACGAATTAGTAATTTATGAATTGCACGTCGGTGATTTTTCTGGTGGTGAGGATGATCCTTATGCACGTGGAAAATATAAACACGTCATTGAAAAGTTAGATTATTTGTGCGAACTAGGAATCAACGCTATTGAGTTGATGCCACTTAAAGAATATCCTGGTGATTATAGTTGGGGTTATAATCCCCGTCACTTCTTTGCAACAGAATCAAGTTATGGTTCTACCGCTGATTTGAAAAAATTGATTGATGAGTGTCATAGCAGAGGTATTCGTGTAATACTGGACGGTATTTATAACCACTCAGAAGCATCTGCTCCCTTAACACAAATTGACCACGATTATTGGTATCATCACGATCCTCGTGACCCTGATAATAACTGGGGGCCTGAATTTAATTATGAGCATTATGACGAAAAATTAGATATTTATCCAGCGCGGAAATTTATTGGTGAGACAATCCGTTTCTGGATATCAGAATATCATCTTGATGGTATTCGCTATGATGCAGCGCGGCAAATTGCTAACTACGATTTCATGCACTGGATTGTCCAGGAAGCTAAAAAAACTGCTAGCATGAAGCCTTTTTACAACGTTGCTGAACACATTCCTGAAACTACCAGCATTACGAATGTAGATGGGCCAATGGATGGTTGCTGGCATGACAGTTTCTATCACTGTATTCTAGAACATATCTGCGGTGATACATTTGATTTAGAGCGTCTAAAAGATGTCATTGACTGCAAGCGCCAGGGTTTCTTGGGTGCTACCAACGTAGTAAATTACCTCACCAACCATGACCATAACCATGTCATGGTTGAATTGGGAAACCGTGAGATTTTTGACGAAGAAGCTTTTAGGCGGGTTAAATTAGGAGTAGCCATCCTAATGACTGCTGTTGGCGTACCTTTGATTTGGATGGGAGAGGAATTTGGCGAGTACAAACCTAAACAACCTGAATCATCAAAAATCGATTGGACGCTGTTAGGGAATGACCTCAATCGTGGTTTATTTGAATTATACAAAGGCTTAACCAACCTGCGTAGAAGTAGTCATGCCCTTTACACAGAAAATATTGATTTTATCCACGAAAATGCTGATGCAAAAGTATTAGCTTATACTCGTTGGAATGATGAAGGTTCTCGTGTAGTCGTAATAGCAAATTTCTCAGAAAACTTCCTAGCGGGCTATCATGTTCCTAACTTTCCTAGCGCTGGTACATGGCATGAATGGACAGGCAATTATGATGTCGAAGCTGGTGATGATGGCATCATAACTGACTTGGGCCCATACGAAGCCAAAGTGTTTGTATGGCAGTAATTATATACACTACTACTGAGTCAGTAGCTCAATAGCAAATAAAAAAGGGGAAAATGTTTCCCCTTTTTCAGTTATCACCTTATTCGAATACAGTCCAGTTAAAAGTTTGTCAAGTTAAAAATAAGCTATTTTAAAATTTTATGGGTTTGTGTTACACTTTTGAGTTGAAGTGCGTATATAAAATTGCCAGAGCATCCCCATGCACAACAAATTATTTAATAGTAATATCGACAACGCTAATATTGAGAATGATCGCATTTTATTAACTCCCAATGAAATCAAATCAAAATTACCTTTAACACAATTAGCCGAACAAAGAGTTTTAGCATATAGGCAGGAAATAGAACAGATACTAGATTTTCAGGATCGCAGAAAATTTATAGTAGTTGGCCCATGCTCAATCCACGACCAAAAAGCAGCACTCGAATATTCTGAAAGGTTGAAAACATTGTCCGAGCAAGTGCAGGATAAGCTGCTACTAATTATGCGAGTGTACTTTGAAAAACCAAGAACAACCGTAGGTTGGAAAGGGTTAATTAACGATCCCGATATGGATGATTCTTTCCATGTAGAGAATGGGTTATTAATTGCACGAGAGCTATTATTAAAAATTACAGAATTGGGATTACCTGCTGGTACAGAAGCCCTAGATCCAATCATACCTCAATACATTAGTGAACTGATTACGTGGTCTGCTATAGGGGCACGTACGACTGAATCACAAACTCACCGCGAAATGGCAAGTGGACTTTCGATGCCTGTGGGTTTTAAAAACGGTACTGACGGCAATATTCAAGTAGCTTTGAATGCCCTACAATCAGCCAGAAATCCGCATAATTTTATCGGAATTAATCAAAACGGACAGGTCAGCGTCTTTCAAACTAAAGGTAATGGCTATGGTCACGTAATTTTAAGGGGTGGTAGTCAACCCAATTTTGATGCAGCAAATGTCAAACTGGTAGAAGAGAAATTAAAACAGGCAGATTTACCACCGAGGATTGTTGTCGACTGTAGCCACGGCAATACTAATAAAGATTACAAATTACAAGGTGCCGTCTTAGAAAATATTATTCAGCAAATAGTGGATGGTAATACATCAATAGTTGGCATGATGCTAGAATCTCATTTATATGAAGGTAGTCAACCAATTACTGGTAAAGAAGAATTAAAATATGGAATTTCTGTAACTGATAAATGTATTGGTTGGGAAGAAACCGAAAAAATAATTTTGGCTGCTCACGAAAAACTTAATTAAGCTTATCCCATCCCTACAAAGGGGATTTTACGTTGACAGTTAACAGTTAACAGTTAACTGTCAACCATCACATTTTGATGATCGCTTTAAGTTGTCACTAATAAAGAAACGTTGAGCTTCTGAGGCTCAACGTTCAAGTTTTAACTCCCTTCTGTCGCCCCACTCCCGCGCCACTACGTTAGTTCCAGTCCACCTTGATAGCCAGTGACGATGCGACCACCATCCTTAAGAATGTGGACTTCTATCTGATCGCTAGCCCAGGTAATCTGGTCTTGGAAAGCCGGGTTCAACACACGAACCCGTTGGTTGCTAGAAGAAACTGGAGAGTTGGGAGAATTTATTGCCAGAGATTGGACAAAAGGCCCGTCAATCAGAATATCAAGTTGTTCTAACAATGCTTGGGAGCCTGGCGGTGCAGATTGAGACTGTAGTTGCCAGAGAGTGAACCCAGTAAAAGACATTACATTTAACCCAGCAGCTTTTAGCTTACGAGCTAAAGACGCTAGTGCAGTTGCTTGCCAAAAGGGTTCTCCACCAGAGAATGTTACACCCGTATTGTGAGGATTGCTGAGAATATTTTCGGCAAGGGTATCAACAGCAATCAATTGGTTAGCTTCAAATGACCAGGAGTTAGTATTAAAGCAGCCAGGACACTCACGAAGACAACCTTGTACCCAGACGACTGCACGACAACCAGGGCCATTAACTTCTGACTGATCAACGTAACCCATAATGTTGAGATAGCCAGGGGGAATTTCCATGAGTGCTAGCGATGGGTCAGTTGGCTTAATTTCCATCTCTTTAACTCCTTTTAGCCGTTGCCTGTTAACCGTTAACTATAGCGAATCCTCAATTAGATAACCGCGACAAGTGAACTGAAACTGATGACAAACTTTATGGAATTTTGAAAAGTCCGCTTTAACTGACTAGACTGAAGTTAGTTGCCCAGCTAGTATTGATCCTTTTATAGATAGAATCGATGACTCAACAAAATTCTAGAATTTGTATCCTTGGCGGAGGCTTTGGTGGTCTTTACACAGCCTTGCGCTTAAGTCAGCTCCCTTGGGAATCTACGCAAAAACCCGAAATTGTTCTAGTAGATCAAAGCGATCGCTTCCTATTCTCTCCCTTACTTTACGAATTACTCACTGGCGAACTACAAACCTGGGAAATTGCCCCACCATTTGAAGAACTTTTACAAGGCACAGGGGTGCGTTTTTATCAAGGGGTTGTATCTGAAATCGACATCGACCAGAAACAAGTAAATGTACAGAACGGGCCGGAAATCCCTTACGAGCGCTTAGTACTGGCGCTAGGAGGTGAGACACCGCTAGATTTAGTCCCAGGTGCAACTGCCTACGGCTATCCATTCCGCACAATCTCTGATGCCTATCGTTTAGAAGAACGCCTACGATTTTTAGAAGAATCGGATGTTGATAAAATTCGGGTGGCAATTATTGGGGCTGGCTACAGTGGTGTAGAGTTAGCCTGTAAGTTAGCCGAGAGACTAGGTGAAAGAGGACGCTTTCGGATCATTGAAATTGCTGACCAAATTTTGCGAACTTCCCCAGAGTTCAATCGGGAAGCAGCAAAGAAAGCTTTGGAAGCCCGTGGTGTGTTTATTGATTTAGAAACCAAAGTCGAATCAATAGAGCAAAATTCCATTTCCCTAGAGTACAAAAACCAGTTAGACACGATTCCCGTGGATTTAGTAATTTGGACTGTGGGAACTAGGATTGCGCCCGTGGTAAAATCTCTTCCGCTAAAGCAAAACCAGCGTGGTCAAATTAGCACTACATCAACTTTACAAGTACTTGAGCATCCAGAAATCTTTGCCTTGGGAGATTTAGCAGACTGTCATGATGCTGAAGGACAGCAAGTCCCCGCCACCGCACAAGCCGCTTTTCAACAAGCTGATTATACTGCTTGGAATATTTGGGCAACTCTGACTAATCGCCCCCTCCTTCCCTTCCGCTATCAACAGTTGGGAGAAATGATGGCACTAGGAATAGACAACGCTACTCTCACTGGTTTGGGAATGAAACTAGATGGCCCCTTAGCATCCGTCGCCCGGCGAATTGCTTATTTATATCGGCTACCAACTTTAGATCATCAACTCAAAGTTGGTTTTAATTGGCTAGTGCGTCCGATCATAGAAACACTTTCTCGGTAACTTAAGGTTGGGCATTGGGCACTTGCACTGAACGTACTCCTACGGAGAAGCAAGCTAGGGGTAGCGTCTCTACGAGAAGCCGTAAAGCCTGCGGCATAGCTACGCTTAGGGCGCAGCCTTTCGTAGAGAAGTATTAGACATAGATAAAAAACTAAAGCATTTACAAAAACTAAGGCATTTACCATGATTTGCTTTATTTCCGCCAACCTACTTAGGAGATGCTAGACTCTACCCACAGAAGCTCTAAACAAGCCAAAATCTAACATTCAACATTCAAATTTTTAAACTTTGATGGAACAACCGAAAGTTATTTTTTTAGATGCTGTGGGTACACTTTTCGATGTCAAAGGTAGTGTGGGTAAAGTTTATAGTCAGATAGCCCAAGAATTTGACGTTAAAGTTTCAGCTGAAACATTGGATACAGCCTTCATCAAAAGCTTTAAAGCAGCGCCGCCGCCGATATTTCCAGATGCAGAACTGCAAGATATTCCCCAGCGCGAGTTTGATTGGTGGCGGATAATTGCTCTTAACACTTTTGAAAGTGCGGGTGTTCTCAAAGAATTTTCTGACTTTTCAGCTTTTTTTAGCGAACTTTACATCCATTTTGGCACTGCCGAACCGTGGTTTGTTTATCCTGATGTCTTACCAGCTTTAATCAACTGGCGGCGGTTGGGAGTTACCTTGGGGGTGCTGTCCAATTTTGATTCTCGGATTTACTCAGTATTGCAAAGTTTAGGATTGAGAGACTTTTTTACCTCTGTCACCATTGCTACCCAGGTACGTGCAGCTAAACCCGATCCTCAAATTTTTGCCATTGCTTTAGATAAACATAAATGTTCTCCAGAAGCAGCATGGCATATTGGCGATAGCATTATAGAAGATTACCACGCGGCTAGAGCAGCTGGACTCAGAGGTGTTTGGATCAACCGTCACTAGTACCGCAAGGCGGAAGTCAAAAGGAACCAGTGCGTTGGGCGGCTCTGCCGACTTGAAGCAACTGGCGTTCAAAAGTCAAAAGTGTTATGGAATCAGCTCTTTAGAGATTTTAAATGGTTGCTTTATTTACGCAATACTTTTCTACGAGAGGCTACGCGCGAAGCGTAGCTATGCCGCAGGCTTTACGGCTTCTCGTATAGACGCTACGCGTAGCTTACTTCACCGTAGAAGTGCGCTCAGTACAAGTGTTCACTTCTCAATGTCCAATGCTGCCCCAACACTCGTATGATCAAAATATCAGGAAAACATAACAGCCAGATTTTTACCACAAAACATGGGCAGTATTTGGGAAATCGATTTTTACTCTCGTCCGATTTTGGACGATAATCAGAAAAAAATTTGGGAAGTCTTAGTCTGTGAAAGCCCCTTAGATATAAGCACAAAAGTAGATTCTTTGTTTCGCTATGCTCAATATTGTCCTAGTACCCAGGTAAATTCGGTTTGGTTACGGACAGCGTTGCAGGAGGCTATTAATCAAGCTGGAAAAGCACCAATTAAAATCCGCTTTTTCCGCCGCCAAATGAACAATATGATTACTAAAGCTTGCCAAGACTTGGGAATTCCCGCCCAGCCTAGCCGCCGCACTTTGCTTCTCAACCAATGGTTAGAACAACGTATGGAGGAAGTGTATCCTCAAGAAGCAGGGTATCAAGGGGGGACTAATCCCTCAGTCCGCTTGGAGAAACCTTTGCCGCAACGTTTACCAGATGCTTTAGAAGGACAACAGTGGACATTTGTTACCTTAGATGCTGCGGATTTTGCTGAGATGCCAGAGTGGGAAATTGGCTTTGGTGAAGCTTTCCCCATAGAGTTGGCGAAAGTTTCACCTGAAGCCCGTATTCCTGGGATTTTGATTTTCTCACCTAGAGCATTGCCCTTAGCAGCCTGGATGTCTGGTTTGGAGTTGGCTTTTTTAAGATTTGACACCAGTGAAGAGGCAAGATTGCTTTTAGAAACTGGTGTTAGTGAAAGCTGGATTGTGGCAAATATCAAAAAACCTCAAGTCTTAGCAGAAGCCAAAGCTTTTGAAGAAGCCAAGCAAAAAGCTAACGGGGTGCATTTTATCGGTGTACAGTCTGATCCCAACGCACAGTCTTTTGCTGGTTTTTGGCTGTTGCAAGAGGTTAATCTTTGAAAATGGGGAGTGGAAGTGGGACAAGGGGGCAGGGGGACTAGGGGACAAGGAGAATAACCATGCCCAATGACTAATGACTAATGACTAGATCCGTTGAGACATGACAATGATTTGGGATAATTAACTGCGTCCATCAGTGTTGATTTACGTTTCAAATGGTAACTGTAAGGAAACGCTGATGATTTTTGGATGGTTATCTGCGTTCATCAGCAGAAAGTCTGATCGCCGGCTTTTAGCGATCGCACTTTCTTCAACGTGCGTTGATATGCGGTTCAAAATCCACAATTCACTAAGGATCATGGGTTCTGAAAATTTGTCACAAGATACACTAGCCGAACAGTTGCTGGAACTAGCTATAAAATCTGGAGCAGAAGCTGCTGAGGTGTATCAGTCGCGATCGCTTTCTCGTCCAGTGTTTTTTGAGGCAAACCGACTCAAACAGCTAGAAACTAACCAATCTGAAGGTACAGCACTACGGCTTTGGCGAAACGGGCGTCCGGGACTCACGGTGGCTTACGGTTCTGTCCTAGCCGAAGTGATGGTGGAAAAAGCTCTAGCACTAAGTCAACTAAATCAACCAGAAGCAGTAGAATTAAGCTCTAACTTTCAGCCCTCCTACCCAGATTTAGGGGAAAGTGTGCCGATAGAGATTTTGGTAGACTGGGGCAAAGAAGCGATCGCGCTCATCCGCGATGCCTATCCCGATGTTGTTTGTAATGGTGACTGGGAATGTGATGTTGAAACTACCAGAATAGTCAATACTAAAGGTTTAGATTCTTACTACACCGATACTACTCTCAACTGCTATATATCAGCCGAATGGGTGCGCGGTGATGATTTTTTAAGTGTTTCCGATGGTCAAACCAAGCGGGGCGAACTCCACCCTGAAATCTTAGCTAACCAAATTTTACAACGGTTAATTTGGGCTAAAGAAAATGTCTCATCTCCTAATGGTCGCGTCCCGGTTTTGTTCACTTCTAAAGCAGCTGATATGCTTTGGGGCACTGTGCAAGAAGCTTTGAATGGCAAGCGAGTCTTAGAAGTAGCTTCCCCTTGGGGAGAACGCCTGGGTAACCCAGTAATAGCACCCAGTCTTACCCTCTACCAAGACCCAGAAGCCGGCCCTTACAGTTGTCCTTTTGATGATGAAGGCACTCCCACCAAATCTTTAGTATTTATCCAAAACGGGACTTTACAGCATTTTTATGGCGATCGCACCACCGGCCGCCAACTAGGTACTGGCACTACTGGAAATGGTTTTCGTCCTGGTTTAGGTAGCTATCCCACCCCTGGTTTATTTAATTTTCTGATCCAGCCAGGTTCAGCATCACTACCAGATTTAATTCAAGAACTGGGTGATGGCTTAATTGTGGATCAAATGCTGGGTGGTGGCGGCAGTATTTCAGGAGATTTTTCAATCAACGTTGATTTAGGCTATCGCGTCCAAAATGGCCACGTAATTGGGCGCGTTAAGGATACGATGGTTGCAGGTAATGTCTACACAGCTCTCAAGCAATTGGTTACACTAGGTAATGATGCTGATTGGAATGGTTCTTGTTATACTCCATCTCTGATAGTAGAAGGGCTATCTACCACGGGGAGAAGCAATTAAATAATTCGTAATCTTAATACTCGCCCCTTGCGAGAAGCAAGCTACCTAATTCGTAATTGAGTACAGAAAATATGTAGTATTATATTATACTATTTTTGACGGATTTTCAAGCATCCTCTGAGATTCCACCGAACAGCTTTTTGGTACAGACTTGTAATCCAAAATCGTTCGACTGAGCAAAGCCGTACCACTTCTCTACGAGACGCTCCGTGAACGTGGAAGCAAGGTACGTATAGCGTTCCGCAGGAAAGTCCAAAATCTAAAATCCAAAATTGCTATGAATCAGCGCTTTCGCACTTGGTGGCAACCCAGAAGAGGTTTAGCGATCGCCGAAGCTTGTATCATCGGTTTGGTTGCTGCCCTATCTGCGGTGTTATTGAAAGTAGGATCGGGATGGCTGGGAACATGGCGAGTCCATACTACCCACCTTTTACCGGCATGGCTGGCGCTACCAGCAATTGGTCTTGTGCTGGGGTTTGTGGCTGGATCGTTGGTGGATAGATTAGCACCAGAGGCTTCTGGTAGCGGTATTCCCCAAGTCAAAGCCTCTCTGGCAAATGTGCCCATGAGATTATCTTGGCGCGTGGCAGGTGTAAAGTTAATCAGCGCCATCATTTCAATAGGTTCGGGCATGACTCTGGGACGGCAAGGCCCTACTGTTCACGTAGGGGCAGGTTTGGCAGCAGGGATGAGTCGCTGGGTTCCTACTTCCCCAGATCATCGACGGCAAATGATTGCAGCGGGTGCGGGTGCGGGTTTGGCTGCTGCTTTCAATGCCCCGATCGCAGGTGTATTGTTTATCGTTGAAGAGTTACTTCAGGATTTATCAGGGCTGACTCTGGGAACTGCAATTATCGCCTCCTTTATTGGTGGGGTGATATCCCGGCTTTTAGGTGGTGGCAGTTTAGACCTTAACCTGCAATTGGTACAATCTTCCAGCCAATTCTCCATTCCAGAAATTCCCTTTTTCGTGCTTTTGGGTATTTTGGCAGGGTTATTGGGTGCATTGTTTAATAGCGGCTTAATACTTAGTATTAAATTTTATCAAAAATTACATATTAGCTTACCGTTGCGGGTAGCTTTGGCTGGATTGATCTCTGGTGTTGTCGTGGCAATGCTCCCACCATCCTTCCGGGATAATACGGCATTAAGAGAGTCTTTAATTACTGGAGGAACCCATCCTACTGTAGCAGCGATCGCCTTTGCAGCCCAGTTCATCCTCACACTCATAGCATTTGGTTCAGGAGCGCCGGGGGGATTATTCGCTCCCAGTCTGATTTTGGGTTCTTGTTTAGGGCACATCATCGGTGTATCTGAGTTATACATCACGGGAGCAGGTTCTCCTACTACTTACGCGCTAGCGGGTATGGGGGGATTTTTTAGCGCCGTTTCTAAAGTGCCAATCACAGCAATTGTGATTGTGTTTGAAATGACTACAGATTTTAATCTGGTGCTACCTTTAATGATTGTTTCTGTAGCTGCTTACTTAGTTGCAGATAAGGTAGTACCTGGTTCGCTTTATGAGAAACTTTTGGAATTAAAAGGCATTACTCTCACCAAAGAAGCTCCTATGGAAGGAGCGTTAACTAAGTTAACCGCAAAAGATGTGATGCAAGAACGGGTAGAAACTCTGGATGCAGAGATGAGCTTGGAAGAAGCAATGCAGTCCTTTGCTCGTTCCCATCATCGTGGTTTCCCTGTGGTGGAAGATAGCAGGTTAGTAGGGATTGTGACGCAAACAGATTTGCTGAAAATACGCGAGAGTGCAAAGCACACGCTCCGCGATCGCAACCTAGCCGATATTTTCTTAAAAGAAATTATGACGCCTGCTCCGATGACAGTAACACCAATCCACACCCTGAGCAATGTGCTGTATTTACTCGATCGCTATCAAATCAGCCGCTTACCTGTGGTGGATGGACGGAAACTAATCGGAATTATTACTCGTGCAGATATTATTCGGGCGGAAGCAGATCATCTCAATGCTGATAACCGAACTCTTAAACTGCGACCAGAACCTTCTTATATAGTTTACCAAACCCGATCGCCCAGTACCGGCAGTGGTAGATTATTAGTGCCAGTAGCTAATCCAGAAACAGCAGGTATTTTATTACAAATGGCAGCAGCTATTGCCCGCGATCGCCATTATGAAATAGATTGCGTGCAAGTGATGCTGATACCCCGCCACAGTTCCCCATCAGAAACACAGGTAAGGACGGCAAAAAGTCGCCGCTTGTTACGACAGGCGGAAGTCTTAGCAAAAAAGTGGAAAATTCCCTTACACACGCAGATACGAGTTACCCACGATGTAGCGCAGGCAGTTTTGGAGACAATCAACGAACAACACATCGACCTAATTTTAATGGGATGGAAAGGTAACACATCTACCCCCGGTCGGATTTTTGGCAACGTTGTAGACACCGTAATTCGCCAAGCCACCTGCGAAGTAGTATTAGTAAAATTAGGCAAAACTCCCCAATCCCCAGCCCCCAGTCCCCTCTTCAACCGATGGCTAGTCCCAATGGCTGGTGGGCCCAATTCCCCGTTGGCGATTAAATTGCTACCAGCTTTAATTACATTGGGGAATGATCCGCAAATTCGCCTGACACAGGTGTTTAAGCCATCCGAACTCAAGCCAGATATGTCAATTTCAGAACAAGCCATCCGCCATTTGATGCGGCGGCGCAAATTATCCAGTACTGTAGTTGCTCTCCCAGTCCAAGCAGATTCAGTGGCTGAAGGTGTAATTAAGCTAGTGCAAACCGAAGGCTACGATGTTGTAGTTTTGGGAGCATCGCGCGAAGGATTGTTGCAGCAAGCGATTCAAGGTAATATTCCAGAAGCGATCGCCTCTGGTGTAGAAAGTACAGTAATTTTAGTTAGGGGTGCAATTAAGAATTAGTGATAAAATATACCAATAATCAGAGTAACAATTATTGGTATGAGGATTGGGATAGCAACTATAAGCCCCCACTTCCCAAACTTAATTTCTTCACCCTCAGATTTTAAAAACGCAATCCAACCTACAACTCCCATTAAAATCCAAATAAATCCAAACCCAAGAAATATAACAAATACTGAATCTTCCATTTTCCACCAATTAAATATATACAAAAGACATTTACTTTAATGTAACTGATGACCACCAACTAGCTTTGCCAAACTTGTACGTTAAGGAGGGTTACGGGGGATCAACAAATATTTGATACTTTTCAGACATCCTCTTAGGGACTTCCAAATAAAAAAATATCCCATCGCTTTTAGGGCAGGGGAGCAGGGAGCAGGGAGCAGGGGGAGGAAAAGTCGTTGTGATTCCAAAAATTGGATAATTTATTTTTTGGAGTTCCCTTACCAATTCCTTATAAAAAGGTGTCGGGAAAACCCACTCTTTTTCAAGATGGGATAAAAGACACTCCGATGCCGTTGACGGTTGACGGTTGACGGTTAACAGTCAACATGAAATCCCATCCCCTTTAAGGGGATGGGATGAGCTTAAATAAACACACAAATAAAGCCTGCATTAGCAGGCTTTACCCATAATTATCTTTAGGACTTACGCTAAATTAGAACGCAACTAATTATTAATAGTTAGAACGGGAGCTAGAGGAGCCTACCGCATTAGGATCACGATAAGCTACATTATCATCGGCTTTACGGCTCTTGCGACCAAATAAACCAAATAAACCGAGCAAGCCCAACAAACCCCAATCGCCATCACTATAATTTCTGTCGGTAGTAGTGCCGTCTGTAGTAGTATCTGTAACAGTAGCATCAGGGGTCGTTGTTGTCTGAGCAGAAGCAGGTAGAACTGTAGGCAAGGTAGCCAAACTTAGAGCTAGAACAGTACTTCCTAAAATTTTAGAGACATTAAAGCGTTTCACGATCACATTCCTCAATTGAATTGCTGCAAGTAATAGTTAAAGCTTATTAAGTTTTAACCGCGCTAGCATCAATCTTTAGCTGCAAATATAAATCCGCTTAAAGTTGCACTTGTAATCGAGTAAATAAGCATTTTGGTATAGATTACTTACCGAGTATGGCAAATTATGCAATAGTGAACAGGACTTACGCAACTGGCACAGGCGATCGCTAATCACTGGTACTTTAGTACTATAAAAAGGCGTTTTAAAATCAGCCCTTTTTGGAATTGTTGATAGTAACTAATCAAGTAGATTCCAAGAAAAATTTTATGAGAGAATAAGTAGCAGG